>JAJYBW010000216.1 GCA_021778815.1 Acidobacteriota bacterium
GCTATGAATTGTCCCCTCCAACTGGGCATCCTCGACCAGGTTTAACATGGTTCGAAATTCCGGGCCCGGCCGATATCCAAGCGCGATCAAATCATACCCGGTCATCAGCGGCGTGGGCCGAATATGCTCCGGCTCCGCTGTTTGATACCGCTCCAGCGCAAATTGGTAGAGCGAAAGATCTCTGTGGCTGGCCATGCAATCCATGCGATGTAGCGCCAGATGCTCATCAAACCGGTTGAGGCGGAAAAAGCGCTTCAGTGTTGAATCGCGCATTTTCTCGACGTCCGCAAAACGCATGTGATTCGCCACCAGCGCCATAATTTGCTCGGTATCGCTGTTGGACATACGCAGTCGACGGCAGATGTCCTCTGCCATGCGCACACCCACCTCTACGTGGCCATCGAAGCGGATGCGATCCGGCGCGACCCGAAATGTGGCGGGCTTGCCAACGTCGTGCAGAAGCGCTCCCCACGCCAGTGTCGCCGGGCTCCCCGCCGGCAATTGCTCCACCAGCATGAGCGTATGGATCCACACGTCGCCTTCGGGATGATATTGCGGCGGTTGCTCGACACCGCGCATGCGCGCGACTTCCGGCAGAACTTCCACCAGCAATCTGGTTTGCTCCAGCAGTTCAAATGCCTGCCGAGCCGCGCCTTCCGTCAGCATGCGCGTCAGTTCTTCGCGCACGCGTTCGCGGCTGACCTGATCGATCTCGGGGGCTGCCGCTCGAATGGCGCGCAGCGTATTGTTTTCGACCTCAAATCCAAATCGCGCCGCAAACCGAACCGCCCGCAGCATGCGCAGCTTGTCTTCTGCAAATCGCTGGCTGGGATCGCCGATGGCGCGAATGATGCCTCGTTGCAGGTCTTCCCTGCCGCCGACAAAATCGAGAACCGCGTCGCCGACACTTCCGGACGCATCAAGCCGTGCTGGATCAAGCAGCATGCCGTTGATGGTGAAGTCGCGCCGCAGAACATCGTGTTCGGCGGAGTCGGTGTAGCGAACGGCATCGGGCCTGCGGCCATCGCTATAGCCCTCATCGCTGCGAAACGTGGCGACTTCGGTAAGGATCTCCTTTGACTCGTAGGCGTCGACAACCAGCACCACACCAAATTGTGCGCCGACGGCGAATGTGCGCGGAAATATGGCCAGCACCTGCTCCGGCGTCGCGCTGGTGGCCACGTCGAAGTCCGATGGCTCCCGCCCTAGCAACAGATCGCGCACGCAACCGCCAGCAAAATACGCCGCATGGCCAGCTTTGCGCAGTCGATCCACAATCTGCGTTGCGGCCTGCTGACGCGCGAATGCGGGAACGGAAGGATGATGGACGGTCATTTCATGCAACCTGGAGAAGGCGGCCAATGGAGCTCTGCCTTTACCATGGTGACATGCCTCCTACGCTTCCCTCCAGTTCTGACGCGGCGCAGACGCCGAAGCCGGTTTCCAGCTCTGGGCTGATTCTGGGGATTGAGAGTTCCTGCGACGAAACCGGAGCCGCCGTGGTTCGCGGCGGGGCGGAGGTCGTATCGAACGTGATCGCGTCGCAAATCCGCACCCATGCGCCCTATGGTGGCGTGGTGCCGGAGCTCGCGTCGCGTGAACATCTGCAGAATATTGTTCCGGTAGTTCGCGCCGCGTTGCAGCAGGCTGGTTGCGGATTGGAAGACCTGGATGCAATCGCGGTCACCGAAGGACCGGGCCTGGCTGGAGCACTGCTGGTTGGCGTGATGTATGCCAAGGGAATGGCGTTCGCGTTGCAGAAGCCGCTGATCGCCGTCAACCATCTGGAAGGTCATATCCACGCCGTGTTGCTGGAGGCGAAACGGCAGCAGCAATCACTGGCGCAGCCGACGCTGGCGCTGGTCGTTTCCGGCGGCCACACGCACTTGTATCTGGCGGAAGAGACGAACGGCACCTGGCACTATAAAAATGTCGGCAGAACCGTGGATGATGCTGCCGGCGAAGCGTTTGATAAAGTCTCCAAGCTCCTTGGGCTGGGCTATCCCGGCGGACCGTGGATTGACTGGCTGGCGCAGCACGGAGACCCGCATGCCGTTCCCTTCGGCCCCATCACAGTGAAGCAAAAACCGTATCGTGCCCCGCAGAAACAAAGTCCGCGATTTTTATTTTCCTTCAGCGGATTGAAGACGGCAGTCCTGCGCTATGTGCAGGTCCATGACATGAAGAGCTCGATTGAAGCTCGCCGGACAGCGTTGGCAAAACTCGTCGATGCAAAACCTGCCGACGCGCTAGCTCTCTGCGATACAGAAACGCTCAACCTGACCGCATCGTTTCAGCGCGCGGTGGTGGATGACCTGGTTCGCAAAACGTTCAAGGCAGCGGAAAGCTTTCATGCGGCGAGCATTGTGGTTTCTGGAGGGGTGGCCGCAAATCGCGAACTGCGCCAGCACTTTTTGTCTGAAGGCAGAAAGCGCCGCCTGCCGGTCACATTTCCAGCGCTGGAACTTTCCACGGACAATGCCGCCATGATTGCCGCCGCCGCATGGCCGAAATTTGTGGCGGGAGACGTCGCCACGCACAACCTGACCGCCGAACCGTCGCTGTCGTTGGGCTAGATCACTTTCATTTTCGTGGATTGCCCGTACAATCAGAAATTGCATGTCACTTCGCCTCTATAACACGCTCAGCGGACAGGTCGAGGAGCTGAAGCCGCAGCCGGGAAAGCCGCTCGGCATGTACGCCTGCGGGCCCACAGTGTACGACTACGGCCACATTGGCAACTTCCGCACGTTTATTCACGTGGACATTCTGCGGCGCTTTCTGAAGCTGGAGGGTGTGCCACTGCGGCACGTCATGAACATTACCGATGTCGATGACAAGATCATGGCCAAGGCGGCGGCGGCAGGCCAATCCATTGGCGATTACACGGCCAAGTATGAAGCTGCTTTCCTGGAAGATCTGAAGGCTTTGGGCATCGAACAACCGGAATACCTGGCGCGAGCGACAGAGAATATTTCGCTCATGGTCGGCTTGGTTGAGAAGCTGGTCGAGCGGGGCTGCGCGTATAGGGGCGAAAACGGCTCGTATTACTTTCGGATTGCCAGCTTTCCTGGATACGGCAAACTCTCAAAAAAAGATTTGGCCGGAATGGAAGACGGAGCGCGTGTCGACGTCGATGAATATGACAAGGACAGCGCCCGGGATTTCGCACTGTGGAAGGCGGCCAAGCCTGACGAGTTTCACTGGGACACGGAACTCGGTCCCGGTCGGCCGGGCTGGCATATTGAATGCTCCGCCATGGCGACAGCCTATCTGGGCGAGACTTTCGACCTGCACACGGGCGGCGAAGACCTGATGTTCCCTCATCATGAAAATGAGATTGCGCAGTCGGAGTCGGCCAGCGGAAAAACTTTCGCGCGACACTGGATGCACATTCGCTTTCTGCTGGTGGAAGGCAAGAAGATGTCGAAGTCGCTGGGGAACTTTTACACGCTGCGCGATCTGTTGCTGCGCGGGTACAAGGCCTCTGCGATTCGATTTTTGCTGACCGCAGTTCCCTATCGCAACCAGTTGAATTTCACGTTCGAGGGGCTGACAGAAGCGACCAACGCGGTGGAGCGGCTGCGCACCTTTGCTCAGCGCATGCGCACCGGCGAGTTCCCCGCGGGCAGCGATGCATCCATTCTGGAAGCGACGCAACGCGCAGGGAAAAATTTCATTGCGTCGCTGGAAGATGATCTGAATACCGCCGAAGCACGAGCCGCAATTTTCGAACTGGTTCGTTTGGCCAACTCCAGCGCGGATCGCGGCGAATTGAAGCAAGACAATATCGCGCCAATTCTTGAAGTGCTGGCAAAGTTTGACCAGGTATTCGCGGTGCTGGAAGATCACGACGATGCGGTGACGCGATTCGCTTTGGACTGGGCGGCCAAGGAAAACCGCCTGAACGAGGCCACGCCGGAATTGGTCGCTGGATATTCCTTGAGTCCAGAAGCCATCGACAAGTTAGTGGAGGAACGGACCCAGGCGCGCAAAGCTCGGAATTTCGCGCACGCCGACGCCATTCGCAAGGAGCTTGCCGAAAAAGGCATCCTGCTGGAAGACAGCGCCGACGGAGTTCGCTGGCACAGAAAATAATCTTGTCTTGGGTGCTTTCGTCAAAATGGAAATGCCCCCTAGTTCTCGACCGCCAGCGATTCAATCTCCGGGATTTCGTGGTCTGGCTGCATTTTGGAGGAGGTCACCAAAAAGACCGCCACCAGAATCATGACCATACCGATCCACTCATTGCCATACATGTGCTCACCCAGCACAATCGCTCCCAGCAACACGGCCACCATGGGATTGACATACGCGTAGGTCGCCACTTTGGACACCGGAACATTCTGCAATAGCCAGGTGTAAGCAGAGAATCCAGTCAGCGACCCAAACAGGACAAGAAACGCAATTGCGGAAACGCTCTCGTGGTTCCAAGTGGCGCGTCCCCATTGGTGGCGAAAGGTTGCCAGCATTAAATCGCACACGCAGGCAGCCAGCATTTCCCAGCCGGCGCAGACAAAAGGATCGAGCGAAAAGCGCGTGCCGCGCGACCAGACAGATCCAATAGAAAACGATAGTGCGCCCACCAGCAAGACTCCAATGGCGACCAACTGATGCCAGTCGCCGCGGAAACCGGTGCGAGCGCTGGGAAACGCGAGAACGACAAGACCAATAAATCCCAGCGCTAGACCGATTTCGCCCCGCATACGCAGCCTCTCTCCATGCGGCATTAACCACTCAATCACGGCGATGTATACGGGAATAATGGCGACCAGCAGCGCTGCAAGGCCGCTGGGAAGGTAGAACTCCGCCCACACCAACCCGACGTTGCCGAAAAACAGCATCAGCACGCCGAGGATAAAAAGACGGCGCATCTCTCGCATACTGCCCAACAAGCGCTTTCCGCGGAGCGCCCTGAAGGCGAGCATCGCGGAGCCGCCAATCAACAGCCGCACACCCGCCAGCGCCGGAGCTGGAACGAAATGCACGCCGAGCCGCGCAGCCGTATACGTGGCGCCCCAGCAAACATACACGCAGGCAAATGCAAACATGACGGCAGAGGAAGAAGCGTGACCGGTGCGGGGAGTCTCCATGATCTCCGATTATTTTAGGTGACCCGCGCGTGTTCGCAGATGCAAGTGGACAAGCGATTTGCGCCGCGCAGAATTTTTATGGCAACCATTTTTGCCAATCACGCTATACTGGTTCCATCAGGCTTCCTATGCGCAGACCCTCTGCCACAAATGTCGAGCCCGGCTGTCACATCCCCACTACTCGTGTGGGAAAAGAGCATCCGCGACCGCACCTGCACAGCCTGCCCACTTGGCTGCGACCTAGTCTGTTCGGCAGCGACTAAGCTGTCCGCACCTCGTCTGGCGAACACACGAGCGTGAGCCCTGCCCCAATCGGCTTCGAAAAATCCTTGAGTTTCTCACACTGAAATTTGCTCGGCTGGCGCCACTTGTCAGTCCGCACCCACACTTCCAATTGCGAGGAGAGCGACGATGCAGAACAACGGAACCGGTTCCTATAAAAACTCTGACAAGTACGCCAAATTCGGCCCAAAACTGGTGGGTCCTCTGCCCGGCCCCAAGGCGAAAGCGGTCGTCGATGCAGATACGAAATGGCTCTCCCCAAGCTATACGCGATCCTATCCGCTGGTGGCGAAGCGAGGCCGCGGAATCCGTGTCGAAGATGTCGACGGCAATCAGTTTCTCGATTTTGCCGCGGGAATTGGTGTCTGCTCCACCGGGCATTGTCATCCGGAAGTGGTGAAAGGGATCCAGGCGCAGGCTGCGGAACTGATCCACATGTCGGGCACGGATTTCTACTATGAGGCGATGATTCAGCTGGCCGAGCGTGTGTCGAAGATTGCTCCCATGCCCGGCCCGCACAAGTTTTACTACGGCAACTCCGGGGCGGAGGCCGTCGAGTGCGCGCTGAAGCTGGCCCGCTATCACACGGGGCGGCAAAATATCATCGCTTTCTATGGTGCATTTCATGGCCGCACTATGGGGGCGCTTTCGCTGACGGCGTCGAAGGCCCAGCAACGACGCCGGTTCGGCCCGCTTGTTCCCGGCATCACGCATGTCCGCTATCCCTACGCCTATCGCGGATGCAGCGGCGGCCCGCAGGAGGAAGAGGCCTTCGCG
>JAJYBW010000217.1 GCA_021778815.1 Acidobacteriota bacterium
GATCCCGATGTCATCCTCACGTTGACAAATAAAATGCTTGCGCTGGGAGTGACGACATTTCTTCCCACCGTCATCACCGCGTCCGAGGAAAAAATCATTCGTGCGCTGCGGGCGGTGGCAGAGGCGCGACGCGCCTATCCGCTGGTTGCCCACGCCATTCCTTTTGTCCATGTAGAAGGTCCCTTCATCTCTCCGGACGATGGCCCACGCGGCGCCCACGATCGCGAACAGGTCCGCCCCGCAAATCTTGCCGAGTTTGAACGATGGCAAGCCGCGTGTGGAGACCTTGTCGGGATGATCACAGTGTCGCCTCATGATAACGATTCGCTTGCGTTCATTTCCGCGCTTGCCGAGAAAGGCATTGTCGCTGCCATTGGGCATAGTCATGCATCGCCGGCACAAATTCATGCAGCCGCCGACGCCGGGGCAACTCTCTCAACCCATCTTGGCAATGGGTTGGGCAGCCCTCTTCCACGCCATCCAAATCTTCTCTGGGCGCAGCTTGCGGAAGATCGCCTTGCCGCCACCTTCATCGCCGACGGGCATCATCTCCCCACCGATACTTTGAAGTCTATGTTGCGCGCCAAAGGAATCGGCCGCAGCATTCTTGTCTCAGATGTTGTGTCCCTGGGTGGAATGCCCGTCGGTATCTATCAAGCAGACGTGGGCGGCGCGGTGGAGGTGACAGCCGATGGCCGCGTCATCAGCGCCACTGGCGGCGGCTTTCTTGCCGGTGCATATCGCCCGCTACCGGTCGGCATCGCACACGCCGCTTCGATAGACGGCGTCTCGCTCGGCGGCGCGATCCAGATGGCGACAGAAAATCCTGGCCATTTTGTCGGTCTCAATGGAACCCTGCACATTGGCGCGCCTGCTGACCTGGTTCTGTTTGACTGGTGGCCGCAACAGCCAGTCACGAGTGCGCTCGAAATACAAACTGTCTACGTGGCGGGCGAAGAAGTCGAATGACGCTTTCTCTCCCGGTTTGCTGCGCAGGGCCTAGATCAATTTCGTATCGGGTAAAGGATCCACATTCCTGCCAGGCGGCAAAACTTTCTTCCATGGATGGTAAATATAGATTCCGATCAACAGTATGTGAATGCCGATGTAGGTCACGTACGAGGCCA
This sequence comes from Acidobacteriota bacterium, assembly GCA_021778815.1. Lineage (GTDB taxonomy): Bacteria > Acidobacteriota > Terriglobia > Terriglobales > Acidobacteriaceae > JAKAAZ01. The sequence continues at coordinate 1,128 of JAJYBW010000217.1, forward strand.
ACAGAAACAGCGCGCCTCGGCTGGTAAATCCCATCGCGATGACCAACAGCACTCCAAGCGCCAGCGTGATTGCACCTAGTAACTGCAGCGATTTTCTCTCCCGGGGATGATCGCGCAGATGCGATGCAAATCGCAGGTCCCATCCGCCCCAGATCAATCCCTGCAAGCCCGCAAGCACCGTTAGAAGCTGCACAGAACCCCAGGGGCTCATCCAGAAAAACAATCCCGCGCCCATCGCCAGCGCGGCAAAGAACAAGTAGAAATGCAGTTCCCGCCGATGCCCGTGATGCAGCGCCAGGCCGCCAATGCAATCGATCACTCCGATCAACAACAGGCTGGCTGCCGTCAACAGAACTGCGACCACAGTGCCCGTCGCCTCAAACACAATATTGGTCATGGTGGATCTGACCCAAAATAATGCGAGACCCAGGGCAATCATCAAAATCCCTTGAGCGACCAAAACAGTAGTGTGGACCTTCGCTTCCCTGACCATACGCAGCCCCCTGTGGGTTCCTACCCGCGATGATACAGTTCCTCTCGCTTGAATGTAATCACGGGACACGGTGCCAAGCGAATTAATCCATAGGCAACGCCCGCCGGCAAGAATGCCTCGAGTTTCCGGCCTCGTTCGGTCCCCAGCACGATCAAGTCCCCCTGAGTCGCGATTACGCGGCGAATGATCGCTTCCACCGGTTCTCCGTACACGCGATGCACACTTAACTTGCTGTCAGAGCCTTTGAGCGCCTCGGCCAGCAGGTCCGACTGCGACTGCACTTCTTCATCCAGGGAGTGCTCGGGCAGATCGTTGATTTCATCAATCGCATACACCAACTGCACATGCGCATGCAGCGATCGAGCCAGAGAAGCCGCGTACAGCAGCGCGGCCTCGGAGGGATGTTGCAACACCGTTGCGTACACAATCGTCCGCAACGCAAAGTTCCTGGGGACGGTGTTGGCGCAACCTGGTCCCACCGTCAGCACTGGGCAAGATACTTTACGCAGAATCGCTTCCGCTGTCGATCCCAGGATCAGCCGCTCCAGACCGTGCGCTCCGTGCGTGCCGGTCACCAGCAAGTTCGGCTTCTCCTGTTGCACCAGGGCCTCCAGCGCATCCGCTACCGGACCTTCAGACAGGATCGCCCGGGCGTGAACCCCTCGACGTCGCAATTGATTCGTCAATTGCTCCAGGTCTTCTGCCATGGCTTGGCCGATCTCGGGTGAGGAAAAGACTGCCAGTGGTTCTCGATGTGAAGTGTTTCCGGCGCTCACCACATGGGTCAGCAGCAATTCCTTACCGTAAAGATGAACCAGATTTTCCGCATAGGAAAGAGCTGCGATGGAAGATCTGGAAAAGTCAGTGGCGACCAGAAGTTTCTCCAAAGCAGAGACAGTTTGTTTGGGTTCAGCCGTGACGCCTGCTTGCATGGATTGTGCCATAAGCTACCTCCCTTGACGGAGTGTCCCTCATACAAGGCTGAACCGCAGCCTGGACTCCGGGCGGTGATAGCCAGTACATTGCCGTGTGATTTATGTCACTTTTCCGGAGGAAATAAGGATGAGATCGAATTCAGTTGCACCGGAAAATCCCTGGGAAGCGGAAGAGAATCGCGCCCTTAAATCCCCGTGCGGATGGCAGGGCCTTCCTTAGGCGGTTTCAAACTCCGGGCACATCGGAACTTCGATCGATCTTGAAGGATCACTCAGCCCATGCTTTTCTGCAGCAGCATCACTGCGGATTGCAGGGACGCCTTCCAACAATTTCGCGACCACGTCGGCGGCACTGTAGGTCGATTGCCCGGCAGGAAGAAACAGCGGTATGCTGCACAGGTCATCGCCGGCGGTCACAATTCCCTGTTCGGTTCGGCTGCCATTTCTTACCTGCGGGTAGCCAATGTTGGCCAGCAGCGCGTTGCAAAGGCACTTTCGTCCCGCGGCATCCTCCACGCTTCCGCCCTTCGCCACATACACGCTCGCGGGTTCTGCCGCACAGCGATATCCAATGGTTCCTTCCGGGGTTCGATACGGCTCATGCAGAAATCCCAGGTCGCAAATGCGTGGTCTCGCCGCGTACACGTCCGGTTCCGAACCGGTGCCTTCCAGGCGCGCTACTTTGAAAGGAAATCGCGTCGGCGACGCCAGCGGATCGGTAAATACCATTGCCTCGCCGGCCATCGCTTTTTGCAGCAGGGCGTGCTTGTAATCCTCGCGCAAGCCAGACTCTTCAGAGAATTCAAATGCGGTTCCGACTTGGACTCCCGCAGCTCCTTGCGCCAGTGCTTCACGCAATTTCTCCGGATGTCCGTAACCCCCGGCCAGCCAGAACGGCACTCCCAGTTCGCACAGCTTGGCGATGTCGATTGCGTCGCGTTCACCGTAGATCGGCTCGCCCGCATCCGACAACTGTATCTTGCCCCGCGGCGGAGCGTTGTGGCCACCCGCGGTTTTCATCTCCACCACCAATCCGTCCACTCGGCCGTTGGCCTTCTTCACCATCGTGGTCGCCAATGTATTCGAGGACACAATGGCAAAAAAGTTCGGACGGGTGAGCGGACCCAGTTCGCACTCCATATATTCGCGCGGATTGAAGTGCGCCGTGGTATCCTCACCCTCCAGCGAGCCCGTCACATGGATCGTGTACTCCGCGGCGTGGTGCTCGACATACCCATCCAGCAGACCAGGAATCTTCAGCGGAATGCCAGCGCCCATAATGACAGTTCCAACTCCAGCCAGCATGGCCCCATATATCGTCGCCAGATGCGCCGTCTGAATTTTCTCCAGGTAATTGATGCCCACCGGATAGTGGTGGCCTTCACGCGCCAGAAACACCTCAACAAAATTGCTGACTATGTCCAGCTCAATCAATTCGCGCGGATTGTCCTTCTCATGGCGCGGCACAGGTCGATAGGGCGTCCGTTCGCCCTTGCCGCCTGCAATGTAGTATCGCTGCCAAATACGTTCTGCCATGGCGGGAAACGGAAATGCATCCAAACCGCGGTGCATATGTCCGCAAGGATCGCCATCCTGCAATCGTCGCGCAAAAATTTGATCGAGCGCTGTTCCAGAGACAACGCCAAGTTGTCCGAGACGAGAGACAGCCTGCGCCAGGCGCCAGTTCGACACGCCTGCGCCCATGCCGCCTTGAATGATCCGGGGAGAGATATTCATCGCGAGTCTATTCTTGCACTTCGCATCGCAGGGGCGTGTCTTACTTTTGTAATTTTCAAGACTCTGGTTTCCGCGTCGACAACATCGGTTTTCATCTACCTCCAAGCAAACACCTTCAGACAAAATCTGCGATGTGATGGTCATCACTGCATGCCCCAGTTTGAATCGCTACCGTTAGGGTAGTGAATCGGCTTCGCAGCCTCTCCACCATCACGATGGGCTGCAGGGCAGGCATCCGCAGGCGCACTCAGAGTAGGCGATGATATGAAACATATCGTGATCATAGGCGGAGGCATCACCGGGCTGGCCACCGCCTTTTACCTGCAGCAACATGCGCCAGCCGAAATTCAGACCACGTTGATTGAAAGCTCACCACGGTTGGGCGGAAAAATTCTCTCTGCCCATCAAGATGGCTTCACGGTGGAATGTGGGCCGGACTCCTTCATCACACAAAAACCCGCAGCCATCACACTTTGTCACGATCTCGGCCTTGCGGATCAACTCATCGGTTCCAGCATCGGCAAACCAACCTATGTCTGGAATCGAGGCCATCTGCATCCCATTCCCGAAGGTATGATGCTCATGGCCCCCACCATGATGCTTCCCTTCCTGCGCTCGCGGCTTATCTCCTGGCCCGGCAAATTGCGCATGGGCATGGAGTTGCTGATTCCGCGCCGTGAAGAAACCGGAGACGAGAGCCTGGCCAGTTTTACCCGTCGGCGTCTCGGTACGGAAGCGCTTGAGAAAATTGCGGCTCCGTTAATGGCAGGCATCTTTGCTGCCGATCCTGAAAAGCTCGGCCTGCAGAGCACCTTCCCCATGTTTCTGGAGATGGAGAAGCAGCACGGCAGCCTGCTGCGCGGCATCCTCAAAAGAAATCGCGCCAAAGCGCGCAATCCTGTTCCCGCCGGCGCCAAACCTAAGCCCTCTCCCATGTTCATGACGTTGCAAGGCGGTCTGCAGCAGCTTGTCGATGCCCTGGTCGCGCGCCTCAAGCAGCAGAAAGTGCTGCTCGATCGCAGAGTCACCTGCGTGAACCGCGTGCTTGATCGCTACCAGATCGACTTGAACGATGGCTCGCGGCTCTGGGCCGACGAGGTCGTCTTCGCCACCCCAGCCGACGTCACTGCGGAACTGGTTCGCGGCCTGGATCCTGTGCTGGCATTGAAACTGCGCGCCATTCACTACGTCTCCACAGCCACGGTTTCACTTGCGTTCAAGCGCAGCGATTTGAAAACGCCGTTGCATGGCACCGGTTTCCTGGTTCCCCACAGTGCCAAGCGCAGGATTACCGCCTGCTCGTGGTCGTCACAGAAATTTTCCCATCGAGCGCCCGACGAGTTTGAATTGATTCGCGTATTCATCGGCGGTGCCCGCGCGGAACTCCTGGCGGAACAAGACGATGCTGCGCTCATTCGATTGGCTCGCGAAGAACTGCGCGCCATCATGGGCATCGACGCCGAACCGGTGCTGGCCAGGGCCTATCGCTGGTCGAAAGCAAATCCCCAATATGACGTCGGCCACGGCGATCGCATCGCGGAAATTGAACGTATTGCCGCCTGGCATCCGGGCTTGCATCTGGCTGGCGCCGCCTATCATGGCGCCGGAATTCCCGACTGCATCTCCAGCGGCATCAAGACCGCCGGCAACATTGCCAACAGGCTGGCCAATCCCGAGTCGGTGGACGAAACTGCGCCTCTCGCCGATTCCTTTCCTCTTAAGGAGAAGACAAGCTATGACTTCCGTCGATATTCGAACGCTCGCTACCACTACGACCCGACCGTCTCATCGGCCCTCGGCCCACGACTACTCAAAGA
>JAJYBW010000218.1 GCA_021778815.1 Acidobacteriota bacterium
CGTGGGCGAATCGTAATAGCTGACAAAACGACCGAAGCGGCTCTCAAGGTGAGGATATTCGCGAGCCGTTGCCAACCCTACAAAAGGGTGGCCAATTGTATCTCCGCGATAATGCGCCAAGGCTCCCAGTGCGAATGCGTATTCATTCAAGTTGTCTGCGTCTTTCAGCAGATTGCTGACGAAGTCCCCAGTGCGAACATAGTGCAGCAAATCGCTGAACTCTTTGCTGCCGAAAGGATAATATCCCAGGTCCTGAATAATGCAGCCGCCGTAGGCATAGGAGTGCGCAATGCGCATCTCATTCGGGGTGGCGTTCGGATACCGTTTCCGCAACAAAGGAACGATATGTCGACTCCATGCCATGTCCACGGTTTCTTCATGCGACAACACCGAGTAGGCCTCCGCCTTGGACGCTGTCAATGTGAACAGAATCAACAGGGCGACGGCGGTCGCTTTTCGCACCCAGATCAACTTACATCGATCGCATTGGCTATGGTTTGCGGACACTGAGTTGATTCGACGACATCCGGATGCAGAAGGTTGCGCGATGCCGTTCGCCGCTTGTCGTTGCCTCATTTTCCTACTCCACCGTGACGGATTTCGCCAGGTTGCGCGGCTGGTCGACGTCGCACCCGCGCCGCACGGCAATATGGTAGGCAAGCAGTTGCAGCGGTATGACTTCCAGAATCGGAAGAAGTAATTCCGGAGCATGCGGGATGTACACGACATGGGTGACCAGTTGCGCAATTTCCTGGTCCCCCTCGATCGCCACCGCAATCACCTGACCGGAGCGGGCAGTCACTTCCTGAATATTGGACAGCGTCTTTTCGTAGCGTAGTTTTGAAGTTGGATCGTTGCTGTCTTGCGTCGCCAGAACGACGACCGGCAACGATTCATCGATCAATGCGTTGGGTCCATGCTTCATTTCGCCCGCGGGATAGCCTTCGGCGTGGATGTAGGAAATTTCCTTCAGCTTCAACGCTCCTTCGAGCGCGATGGGGTAATGGATGCCGCGGCCAAGAAATAGAAAGTCGCTGGCGTTGGAATAAATCTTCGCCAGCGCTTCGCACGCAGAATTGCAGTGCTTCAAAATATCGCGAATCTTGTTGGGGATGCGGGTCAACTCTTCCACCAGCACAAGACTCTCATTGGCATCGACCGTGCCACGTTGCTGCGCCAGGTAGAGCGCCAGAATAAATAGCGCCGTCAGTTGCGCCGTAAATGCCTTGGTGGAGGCGACACCGATTTCCGGTCCGGCATGCGTGTAGATGGAGCCGTTGGCCTCGCGCGCGATCATCGCTCCCACAACATTGCAGATGGCCAGCGTTCGTGAACCCTTGGCGGCGATTTCGCGTTGCGCGGCAATGGTGTCGGCGGTCTCGCCGGACTGCGTAATTAGCAGGCCAATCGCCTTGGGGTCGGCAATGGGATCGCGATAGCGATACTCGCTGGCATAATCAACTTCGACCGGCAGACGCGCCAAGCGCTCGATCATATATTTGCCGACCAGGCCGGCGTGCCAACTGGTGCCGCAAGCGGCGATATTGATCTTTGTCGCTTCGCGGAATTCGGCTTCCGGAATCTGCATTTCATCCAGAAAAACCTTGCCCGTGTCGAAGGAGACCCGGCTCAGGGTGGTATCGCGCACCGCCCTTCCCTGCTCGAAGATTTCCTTCAGCATGAAGTGCTTGTAGCCGCCCTTTTCCGCCTGAATCGGGTCCCACAGAATATTCTGCACTTCTCGTTTGATTGGATTACCGTCAAAATCCGTCAGGCTAACGCCCTGCGGTGTCAGGATGGCCATGTCCCCATCCGCCAGAAAATAGAGTTTGCGGGTGTGGTGCAGGATACCGGGGACATCGGAGGCGAGGAAATATTCGCCATCGCCCAGACCAACTACCGCGGGAGGTCCGCTGCGCGCGGCAATCAATGTCTGCGGAAAGTCGGCGGAAAGGACGCCGATGGCAAACGCTCCCGTCAGGTGGCGCACGGCGCGTCGCACCGCTTCTTCCAGCTCGATCGCCTGACCTTTTTCTTTCGCCGCAGTTAATTCCGACTCGATCAGGTGCGCGATGATTTCTGTATCTGTTTCAGTTACAAATTTGTGGCCCTGCGCCGCCAGTGCATGTTTCAGCTGCAAATAATTTTCTACGATGCCGTTATGGACCACCACCAGCCGCCCGCTGCAATCACGGTGCGGATGCGCATTCTCTTCGGTGGGTCGGCCGTGGGTCGCCCAGCGGGTGTGGCCGATACCATAGGTCCCGTGCAGTGGCTGCTGGCGCAACACTTCTTCCAGGTTTTTCAATTTTCCTGGAGCGCGGCGCAGTTCCAAACCATCTGGCCCCCCCGCAACGGCGATCCCCGCGGAATCGTAGCCGCGATATTCTAACCGCCGCAACCCCTCAAGGATGACCGGGACAGGATCTTTGCTGCCCACATACCCCACGATGCCGCACATAGTTGTCCCATTGTACGTGCGCTGATTCCGCCCAACCGCGGCAATTGTGAGTCAAGAAAGGTTCGATTCTGAATTCGGATCGATCGCCGCGCGGCTTATCTCCGATGGGATGCGCCAAGAAAACCTTGCCGTTCCAAGGTGATGTAGGGGCACAAATAGTTGATCAACCAGCTATTGGCGAACTCGGGAACCGCAGCGGAAAAGTTTCCGCTCACGGTTCCAGTCGATACGTGTACTCTTCAATCACGGGGTTTACGAGGACTTCTCGGGCAATTCGCTCCACCTCCAGCTGCGCTTCCGGCAATGCCAGCGCGTCGCTGAGGGTCAGGACGAAATACTTGCCCTGGCGGACATCTTCAACACCGCGATATTGCATCTTTCGTAGAGCTCCGTGAATGGTCTGCCCCTGGGGGTCCAGCACGGTCTTGCGAAGCATCACGTATACATGGGCCTTCATCGTGACTGAATTATACGTAGACGGCCCGCCAATTTCCCAGAGGCAACCCACAGTCAAGGAAAATGAATGACGAATTATCTCGAACTTCCCGCCGGATCAAAAGCTCCTGAAGTGATCAATGCGGTCATTGAAATCCCCTATGAAGGGGTGAACAAGTACGAGTACGACAAGAAACTCCACGTCTTCCGGCTCGATCGAAACCTCCACTCCCCGGTGCACTATCCCGGAGATTACGGATTTATTCCCAGCACCCTCAGCGAGGACGGCGATCCGCTGGATGTGCTGGTGCTGGTCGATTCGCCCAGCTTTTCCGGATGCGTGATGGATGTTCGCCCCATCGGCCTGCTGCTCATGCTGGATCAGGGTGTCCCGGACGAGAAAGTTCTTTCCGTCGGCCGCAGCAATCCCCGCTATGCGGATGTCTGGAATTACACCGAAATCTATCCTCACATGCTGCGTGAAATCACTCATTTTTTCGCGATCTACAAAGATCTCGAAGGCAAGCGGGTCGAAGTAAAAGGTTGGCACGATGCTTCCCGCGCTCGCGAGGCCATCACGGCTTCAATGAAGCGTTATGAGGATGCCAAAATAACAAAGGCTGCTGCCGAAGCAGAAGAGAAGAAAAGCATTCTGGTTCCGCGATAGCTGCCAGGTTCCGCGGCGACGAATTTGATATGCAGAAACAATGCAAAGACCCGCCTTGAAAAGTGGGCCTTTCTTGTTGTGTGAGCCAATTGAAGCAGACGAACTTTGGCCCTAGTCTTTCGCGGCATCCTGCTGGCCCGCGCCGCCAGCCTCGGCGAATGTGTTGACGGTGGGCCCGGCACTGGCAGTCTGCGAGCCGGGGGATCCGTTGCCAGGCAGATTCGGCGGAAGGCCCGTCGGCCGATCCAAACCTTCAAACGTAATGCTGATCGAAGAACCGAACTGTTTGTATTCGCCGTACTTTACGATTTCTCTCAAGCGGACATCGCTGGGAAGGCACGCCTTGCAATTCTTGAAGTGCAGTACGCCTTCTGCTCGAGTGAACACCGGGAACCAATATTTTCCATCGATCTGCTGGCGATACGTCGTAAACGGTATGGAAAGATCTTCCTGACCGCGCCGGGTATCGTCTGGAATATTTTTTCCGTTGGTGACGACAATCTGAAAGTCCTTGGCATCGACCCAGATGCGTCCTGAAAAATAACGCTGGTCCTTTTCCATATGCCGAGGCGCCACGTCAAATACGTAGGTGTCCACCTGGTCGACATGCTCGGTACCCGCATACGTCACGTGATATTGCGCGACGTCCTCGGTAGTTAACGTAAATGGCAAGCGATGCTCAATGTCGTCGAAATCCGCGGGGCTCAGCAACGCCCGCGTCAGCGTGTTATCAGGCGCGTACACGACTTTTTCCTGCTTACGCCCGGAGGGGCTCAGCACGATGTCGTCGACCTGGAGATATTCTCCGTCGATGCCGCCATTGTCCCCGATCGAGTCCAGCTTGACGGTGCGGCGGTAGGTGTAATTCTCCAATGCGCGCTTGAACTGCGTTTCTTTTTCCGCGAAGCGCTGAATGATCTGTTGCGGCGTGATTCCCTTTGGCTGCGCGGTATCGATGGGGCCAAACCCTGCATCCAGAGGCGCCGGGGTAAACGCTTGTTGGAAAGGCTGGCTTTCCAGAGCGGCTTGTTCTGAAGACTGCGCCTTCGCGGACACTCCCGTTCCAACGAACAAGCAAAGCAGTCCGACTCCAAGAACTTTCGACATGCGCAGAGGCGACGCGGAGCCAGTCAATAGACGGTCCTCGCGAGTGATCCGCACAATCGATCCACTAGTCGAACAATGAAAAATCACACCAGACCTCGGGATTCGGGGCTTCTTGATGCACCCCGCGTCTTCCCTTTTTCACCATAGACGACAGAAGCCAAACTCTAGGATGCGGTGTCGCAGTTTTGCGTTACCAGGGTTACTGGATAGTTAACAGCGACCTCCCCATACCGGAACCTTGTCCCGCGCCCCGGGAAATCAAGTGTCATGATTGTACGCAGCGATGCTGGCCCTGCAAGTGCCCAGATCACACTGCCGGGCTGCAAGTCGCGGCAAGGCAACTCAGCGTAGGATTTGGGCAGAGGAAAAGCGTGGCATTCGGCACTTACAATCGCTCAAAAACCGGGGGCAAACGGCCCAGGGAGCCCCTTGATGCGGCTGCGTTGTACGAGTATGCGGTTCGCAGCCTGGGCAGCAAAATGCGGACAGTTGCCGACTTGAAGCGCTTAATGCGGCGCCGCGTCGAGCCGGACGAAACCGGCGAAGCCAAGGTGGAAGCCGTCGTTCTTCGGCTCAAGGAACTCCGTTATCTCGACGACACCCGTTACGCCTCCGACTACACCCGGCTGCGGGTGGAAAATGAGAAATTTGGACGCCGCCGTGTGCAGCAGGACTTGATCCAGCGCGGTGTTCACGAGCAAGTGATCGGCAAGACCCTGGACGCCGCGTATGCCGAGCTGCCCGAGGCCGAACTGGCCCGCAAGTACATTGAACGGAAGCGCTTGCACAAACCTACCAACGAAAAAGAAACCGCGCGCATTGTTCGCAGCCTGGTGCGTGCCGGCTTCTCCATGGGCACCATCTTCCCGCTGCTGAAGGCCTGGAAGGTCGAGGAGTCGACGCTCGCGGCCGTCGCGGAGATCGATTTGGATACCCCGGAATAATTGCCGCATCAAGCACTGTCATCCCGACCGAAGGTGAATCGGGGTGCCCCATATCTGCCCGTGTTCATTGCGGGAAGATTTGGGAGGCTTCTCATTGCTAAACTGAAACAATATGCGTACGTTGTCCGGTTCCGACCTCCGCGAGATGTTCCTCAAATTCTTTGAAGGCAAAGGGCACACCCGTGTCCATTCGTCTTCCCTGGTGCCGCAGAACGACCCCACCCTGCTGTTTACCAACGCGGGTATGAACCAGTTCAAAGATGTTTTTCTGGGTTTGGAGAAGCGGCCCTATTCCCGCGCCACCACGGCGCAAAAGTGCGTGCGCGCCGGCGGCAAGCATAACGATCTGGAAAATGTCGGCTTTACGCGCCGTCACCATACCTTTTTCGAGATGCTCGGCAACTTCAGCTTCGGAGACTACTTCAAGAAGGATGCCGTCGCCTACGCGTGGGAATTTGTCACCTCGCCGGAATGGCTT
>JAJYBW010000219.1 GCA_021778815.1 Acidobacteriota bacterium
CGACAGTCTGGCTCTGAGCCGCTGCAGGGAGGGAAAAGGCAAAAGCAATGCTGAAAGCAATTGCAGGAGAAAAAAGTCTCATTTTCATCGCGAACATGACAGTTTCCAGTAAATATTATGGCCCGTGGCATCGGCGGGCTGTGGTTATTTTGAACCGCAGATACGTGAATTCATCCTTATTACTACACCGCTCCGCGAGATTTTAGGCTCCGATTTCGCCGGCATGTGCTTCTAGGTCACCCCCCGGAGACGCGATGCGGGAAGGAAGATGCGCGAACCAGAAGACCAGACGATGGCGAATTGCGTCTAACATTGAATAGGCACAGAATATATAAGCCACTTTACTCTTTGGATGGTCAATTTTGCTGTTGCGGCGAGCCCGTTCTTACACTTGGATGCTTTTATTTTGCACGATGTTCATATCAACCCCGTTGAGGGCAATCGTCCCGACGGGCAAAAGTGCATCGGGAACGCCAACCGGGGCGAATTCGGCTGCCGCAGTCGAGCCCGCTTCGCCGCCGCTTCCCGCCGCGCCGACCCCGCAGCAAGCCCAGAATTCCAAGGCTCCACAATCCGGCGCGACCGGATCGCCGGCCATTCCCGGAGACAAGGGCGACCGGGTCCACTACGACGTGAACGGAAACCCGATCCAGAACCCTCCGCTTGATTACGGTCAGCAGCCGCAACGCATTATGGGCTGGATTCCAAACTATCGCGCCGTCAGCGTGGGCGCCAAGCCGCCGCCGCCAAGCTTTAAAGAGAAATTTTGGATTGGAACGCAAAATACCTTCGATTATTCTGCGTTCATCTTCAATGCGGTGGACAGTGAAGTTCCCTACGTCTCAAAAAGCTACCCGGAATTCGGCAACGGGATGGTGGGATACGGCCGGTACTATTGGCACGGATTTGTGGACAAAGGAATCGGAAACTACATGACCGATACCATTGTCCCCACGTTGACCCGGCAGGACTCACGCTACTATGCAATGGGAACCGGGCATTGGTATCTGCGTGCACTCTATGCCTACACGCGGGTCTTGATTACGCCGAACGACGCGGGAAAAAACACCTTCAACTACTCTGAAGTTGTGGGCAAGGGCGCAGCCGCCGGATTGGGCGATCTATATTATCCCTCCCGGTACAGGACGTGGACCAAGACCGGCCAACGCTGGCTGGTACAGATTGCGATCCGTGATGGCGGGTTCGACGTTTTCCGAGAATTCTGGCCGGACATCGCAAAGCACGTTTTGCATCTGAGCCCTAGAAACCAATAGCGCGGGGAAAAGCGCGGTGTCCGTTTGCTCCGGCGTGACCGCGCTGGGTATCATCGAGCCATGCTGAAAATAGGCCTCCCCGCGAATATCTCTGAAGATTTCCTGGTCGATTTCCCGAAAGAAAATATTGAACTGGTGCGGCTGCCGGACAACCTGGACCATCCTGTAGAAGTGGATTTCTGGATTCCGCCGATGTTTGGATGGCTGGCAACGCCGATGTTCCCCTTTCTGCGCGGGGTGAAAGTCATCCAGTGTTTGCTGGCGGGGGTGGACTGGATTTTGCCATGGCTGCCGAAGGGGATTTTGTTGTGCGATGGGCAGGGGCTGCACAATATTCCGGTGGCGGAGTGGATTGTCGGGGCCATTCTGGCGAATTTATGGCGTCTTCCGCATTATCGGGATTGCCAGCATGAGCAGTACTGGGATGGGCAGGTATTGCTGAAGGGCGCGGAGGGAGCGACGCCGGCTCCTGCGGATTTGAAGGCGGGGGCCCATTCGTATCGCATCCTGGCGGATGAGCTGCACGCCAAGAAGGTACTGATCGTGGGATATGGCGGCATTGGCGCGGAGGTGGAGCGCCTGTTGCGGGCGTTCGACGTGGAGGTGATTCGCGTGGCGCGAACGGCGAAGCCGGGAGTTTCGGCCTTCGGCGACCTGGCTGGGTTAATTCCGGAGGCGGATGTGGTGGTGTTGTTGGTACCGCTGACAGCGACCACGCGCGGCATGATGAATGCCGACATGCTGGCACGGATGAAACCGGGCGCATTGCTGGTGAACGCGGCGCGGGGACCGGTCGTGGATACGGATGCGCTGTTGCGGCAGCTGCAGGCCAAGCGCATTCACGCGGTACTGGATGTGACCGACCCGGAACCGCTGCCCAAGGGACATCCGCTGTGGAGCGCACCGAATTGTTTCATCACGCCTCACATCGCAGGCTCAGTAGCGGGATTTTCGATCCGTGGATATAAGTTCGCCGGCGAGCAGGTTCGGCGCTACATGGCGGGTGAGCCGATGCTGAACCAGGTGAACGACGCGGGCTATTGATCCGCTCGGGCGAGGACCTGGGAGAGATGGACGGCGCGGCGATCGGAGAGTTGCGCAATCTGTTCGCGGCAACTGAAGCCATTTGTAACAATGACTGTTTCCTTTTCGGCAGCTTCGACGGCGGGCATGAATACGCGGTTGGCGAGCGCGGTGGAAATGGAGTATTTCTCCTTCTCAAAACCGAACGGGCCGGCCATGCCGCAGCAACCGGAGTCGAGCAGCTCGACCTGAGCGCCGGATGCGCGAAGTAATTCGACATCCTCTGTCATCCTCGGCTTCTGATGGCAATGACCATGCAGCAGAATGTGCTGATTGTGACGATCGGGCGGCGTGTAGTGGTCGGCCTTGTGCACCAGAAATTCGCTGAGCAGAAACGTTTGGGCGGCGAGCTTTCTGGCTGGCTCGGCGTAGCGAGGATTATTGGCGAGAAGGTTCAACGATTCCTCGCGGAAGACGCTGGCGCAACTGGGTTCGAGCATGACGATGGGGGTGTTCGACTGTAGTTGCGGAGCGAGCGCATCGAGCACACGCAGCAGATATCGTTTGGCGCGATCGAGCATGCCGAAGTCATAGAGCGGACGGCCACAGCAGAGATGACCACGCGGCACCTGCACGGAAAATCCAGCATCGCCCAACACCTGGGCCGCTGCCTGCGCAGCTTGCGGATAGAAATAGTTATTCCACGTATCCGGCCAGAGCAGGACTGCAGGCCGCGAATTTTCTTTCTGCGCGATGGAATGGGAATGGAAACTGCTCTGAAATGTTCGTGGGGCAAAGGCTGGAATGGTGCGCTGCGGCGCCATGCCGATCGCGGCCTTCAAAATATCTCGCACCCCGGGAAGCTGGCCGGGGAGATTGGCGAGGCGCGGCATCGCAGAGGCCAGGTGGGCCCATTGATCCATCATGCCGAAGGCATAGGCATGGATGGGTCGGCGATGGTGTTCGTAATAATGCGAGAGGAATTCCGCCTTGTAGGTGGCGACATCGACGTTGACCGGACACTCATGCTTACAGGCCTTGCAGGAGAGACATAGCTCCAGCGCCTCTTTCACGGGCTCGCTCTGCCAGCCCTGATGTCGCAATTCGCCCTGCAACATTTCCCACAAAAGATGAGCGCGACCGCGGGTGGAGTGCTGCTCTTCGCGCGTGGCCATGTAGCTGGGGCACATGGTGCCGGCGGTTTCTTTGCGGCACGCTCCCACGCCGACGCAACGCAGGGTGGCATTGGAAAAAGAGCCACCGTCATCAGGAAATTGGAAATGCGTTTTCACCTGCTGAACTTCATAGCCTGCGCCGAGACGAAGATTTTCCTGCGGCCCATACACAGCGATTGGATCGGCGAGCTTGCCGGGATTCATCTTGTTGGTGGGGTCCCACACGGCCTTGAACTCGCGAAAGGCCTGCACCAGTTCCGGCCCAAACATTTTGTGCAACAGCGCGGCGCGGGACTGGCCGTCTCCGTGTTCGCCGGAGAGCGAGCCGCCGTGCGCGATCACGATGTCAGCAGCTTCGTTAATGAACTGGACATACTTGACGATACCGGCTTCAGTTTCGAGATCGAAATTGAAGCGCATGTGAACGCAGCCCTGGCCGAAGTGACCATAGATCGGCGAGCGATAGCCGTAGCGTTTGGCCACGGCAAACAGTTCGCGCAGGTAGCTGCCCATTTTTTCCGGGGACACGGCGGAGTCTTCCCAACCCTCCCAGCCGTGCGGTTCGCCGGGAACGAAGACGCTTGCCCCGAGAGCCGATTCACGCACCTTCCAGACACGCGCGGCTTCCGACTGAGTGTATTGGCGGGTATGTGGAGCGGGCGAGGTTTTTTTTGCTGCGTCGATCATGGCGCGGGCCTGGGCCTGAGCGTCTTCCAGGGTGTCTCCGCCAAACTCGACCAGCAAATGGCCGTCGCCTTCAGGAAGCAATTGGAGATCATTTTCAACGAGATGTTTGCGCCGCATAAATTCCACCAGCATGCCGTCAAATCCTTCCAGGCCGATGGGTTTGTGCTGCAGCACAAACGGCACAGTATCCGCCGCGATGTAGGCGTCGGGAAAACCGAGACCGACAAGAATACGACAGGGCGGACTGGGCATGAGACGCAGGGTTGCATCGAGCACGGTGACGCATGTGCCTTCACTGCCGACCAGGGCGCGGGCGACGTGGAAGCCATTTTCCGGAAGCAGGTCGTCGAGGTTATAGCCGGAGACGCGGCGAGGAATCTTCGGAAAGCGTTCGCGAATGAGGGTGGCATATCGATCGCGAATATTTCGCAGGGCGGAGTAGATCTCTGCGCGGCGACCGCCGGCGGAGATGATGGATTCAAGTTCAACTTCGGAGGTTGCGCCGACCTCGAGGATGGTGCCGTCGTAGAGCAGGACACGCATGGAGTCAATGTTGTCGACGGTTTTGCCGCCCATGAGCGCATGCACGCCGCAGGAGTTATTGCCGATCATGCCGCCGAGAGTGCAACGGCTATGGGTGGCGGGATCGGGAGCGAAGGTGAGGTGATGTCGCTCGGCAGCCTCGCGCACGCGGTCGAGCACGATGCCGGGTTCGACGCGGGACTGACAACGTTCGACATCGAGATCGAGGATGCGATCAACATACTTGGAAAAATCGAGCACCACGGCAACGTTGCAGCATTGGCCGGCGAGACTGGTGCCGGCACCGCGAGAGAGAATGGGCGCGTCAAATTTACGGCAGGCGGCCACGGCAGCTTCGACATCCGCGGTGTCGAGCGGAAGTACGAGGCCGATGGGAAGCTGGCGATAGTTGGAGGCGTCGGTGGCGTAGAGTGCGCGGCTACCGGAGTCAAAGCGAACGTCGCCGCGCACGGACTGGCGAAGAGCGGCTTCCAGCTCGCGATGGGCCGAGAAATGCTCGTGCGGATGGACCTGTTTTTGTTCGACCAGAATAGGAAATTTCGGCTCAGCCATTTCATTGCCTCTGTCGGTTAGACGTCAACGCAGCGGGACGAACATCAGCGTTTCGAGTTACGGAAGGGCGGCGGGATGATTCCAATCGTCCACGACGACACCCATGTCCTGCAGGGCGCGAACGGTGATATCGAGATGATTGGGAAACCAGGCACGATTTTGCGGTGTCTCTCTTACTCGACCGATGGCGACCACACGTCCGTACGGCCATGCGCCGTTGGGTAGCGAGGCAAGAGCGCGGGGCAACTCCGCCAGGCGAACATTCACCACCTGTTTGCGTGCCGAGCTCATGCGGGTGAGTCCGCCGCGATCGATGGGACTGGCGTTCTCATCCGGCAGATAAATGCGCAGCTGAATCATGTTCTGCTCCACGCTGAGAAAAGGATTCTGCCACTGCGGTTCCTGATTGATGTTGAGGTAGACGCTTTTCAACGGTGGCGGAATCTGGCTGAGTTCCTGGCGCGCGGAGGTCTTGGCGGCCACCCATTGTGCAGCATGGCGAGACATGTCGAAACTGTTGCCGGAACTTCTGCATCCGCTGACAGCGAGGGACGCAGAGATCGCGAGCGCAAGCAGCCTAGCGGATCGAAGACCGGAGAAGCGAAAGCTGGCACGAAACATTGTCTTCAGAATATCAGCGCGGCCAGGAGGTTGAACGCATTAACGGCCTTGCCAGACCGGGGCACGCTTGGCGAGAAAAGCCGCAGTGCCTTCGTCCTTATCGGCGGTGCCGCAGCTGATGCCGAACAGAGCCGCTTCGAGGAAGAGTGCTTCGTGCAGCGGCAGATCGTAGCCGCGATCGACGGCTTCCATG
>JAJYBW010000220.1 GCA_021778815.1 Acidobacteriota bacterium
GCACAACGCTGCAATCTCTCCGGCATGTGACATGCCCATTTCCAGAATGGCAACTTCATGCTCCGGCTGCAGCCGCAACAACTGGAGCGGCAGGCCAAAATGATTATTCAAGTTCCCGTGCGATTTATGCACTCGGAAATGCGATCCCAAGACTTGCGCGATCGCCTCTTTAGTAGTGGTTTTCCCTGCGCTGCCGGTAATGCCGATCGCCCGCTTAGCCCAGTGTCGCCGCACCGAAGAGGCCAGCCGCTGCATGGCTGCCAGCGGATCGTCCACCAGCAGCAGGCGCTTGCGGACGGCAACACTCGTATAGCGTTCGAAATTGATTCGTGCGACGACTGCCGCAACTGCACCCGCTTCAATCACCGCCTCGACAAAGTCATGCCCGTCGAAGCGCTCTCCATGGATAGCGAAAAAAAGATCGCCCGGCTGAAGGGTTCGCGAGTCGATTGAATACCCGGTAGCCGTTGCGGCCCCCAAGGTTCGTTGCACGGCCGGTGTCGGTCTTGCGGCAAACTCGGCAGCCATCCATTCGCGAATTTGCTCCAGGCTCAGTTGCACTTCGCTCCTCGTTCGGTGCGTTGAAGTTTTCCAAACCGCTCCAGCAGGGCTTCTCTCGCTTCTTCTGCATCATCGAATGGAATGGTCCGATCGCGCAGGACCTGCACTTTCTCATGACCCTTGCCGGCAATCAGCACGACATCATTCTCTCGCGCCGCGCCAACCGCCAGGCGAATCGCACCCGCACGATCTGCTTCAACTTCAAACTTCACTCCACTCTCTTTCAACCCGGGAAGAATCTCCTCCAGAATTGCATCTGGATTTTCTGATCTGGGATTATCGCTGGTCGCGACGACAAAGTCGCTGCCCTCTCCAGCCGCCAGTCCCATACGAGGACGCTTGCTGCGGTCGCGGTCGCCGCCACATCCAAATACCGTGATCACTCGCCCATGCCGTGGAGCAGCCAACCGCCTCGCCAGCTGGGTCACGTTCCTCAGCGCGTCGTCGGTGTGGGCGTAGTCGACCGCGACCGTAAACGGTTGTCCGCAATTCACCGTCTGAAATCGTCCGGGCACATATGCAATCGCTTCCACTCCGCGTGCAATTTCGTCATGCGTCAATCCGCGCGCCATCGCTGCCGCAGATGCCGCCAGCAAATTCAGCACATTCACCGGTCCCGGCAGATGCGTATGCAACGTCATGCTTCCGATCGGCGTCACCATTTCGAATGTAGTTCCGTTTGCACCCAGCTGCACCTTCGTCGCGTGAAAATCTCCGCGGTTTAATCCGAACTCCACCACATCGCACCCCGCCGCGCGCGCCATCGGAACCAAGCGTTGTCCATATTCATCTTCACCGTGGATGATTGCCACACGCGGCGGAGCCGCTCCATTCTCGCCGGTGAACATCTTCGCCTTGGCCGCGAAGTACGCTTCCATCGTGCCGTGAAAGTCGAGGTGGTCCTGCGTCAGGTTGGTAAACACGGCCGTATCCCAATGCAGGCCCCAGACCCTTCCCTGCTCCAATGCATGCGACGACACTTCCATCACCGCTTCGGTCGCGCCTGCCGCAACACCTTCGGCGAACAGTTGGAACAGGTCGCGCGATTCCGGCGTCGTATGCGGAGAAGGTCGAACTTCAATCCCCACGTGATACTCAATCGTGCCCACCAAGACACAAGTGCGGCCGGCACTGCGAAGCATCGACTCCAGTAAATATGTCGTGGTCGTTTTGCCGTTCGTACCGGTCACACCGCTCAGACGCAGGCTGCGCTCGGGATGCGAAAAGAAGTTCGCGCTGATCTCCGCCAATGTGCGACGTCCATGTTCGATTAGTGCGACCGCGAGATCAGGATGATCCGCACGGACTTTCTGCCATGTCGGTTCAGAGTCCGTCACTATTGCAGCCGCGCCCTGCCGCCGCGCATTCTCGACAAAGTGGTTTCCATCTGTAGTGCCGCCGTGCATGGCGAGGAACAGCGCACCGGCAGTCACTTGGCGCGAATCGTACACCACGTCGCTGATCCGCGGATTCGAACCGGCGCGCTCGCGAAGCTTCACTCCGCGAAGCGTTTCTTCAAACTGCATGGATGGAGGTTCCATCATGTCGATTGGCAAAAACCGTTCTCCTGCATTGAAGCATACTTCGATGCAATTTCAGAATTTAGATTGTGAATGAATCAGGGATGAAACCGAACCACAACGGTGGTGCCGGCGGGAACCTTTGTGCCCGCCGCCGGAGCTTGCTCTAAAGCCACGCCGCTGCCATAGACACGGACGTTCAACCCCAGGTTGGCTGCGGCCACGACCACCTCGCGCATTGGCTTACCAACAAAACCCGGCATGGTCACAGGCGCGCCCGAGCCCAGCTTGACAGCGGGAGTGCTGTCAGCCGATGTCGACCGTATCTGCGTCGCGGGAATACTCCTGCTTGGAGACGGCAGCGTTTCACCCGCATGGTTATCGGCTGGCGGCGAAGGAATTGCCGTTCGTTCCGTCTCCGACGGCTGCGTCGATATCGAGGACGGCGCATCGGATGCAGTTTGTAGATAGGCACGCGCCTCATCCGCATCGGCAGCAGTAGCCTGAGATTTCATTGGCGCCGCGCGCAGAGGATCGTCCTTCGGCAGATGGTTCACTTCGGCAAACATCGCGTCCAGGTCGCCCACCTGCTCGTGATCTCCTTCGACATCGTCATGTGTCGCCTTCTTCTTTTGCTCTGCGATCAACTTGGGCGGCTTGATCGGCATGTCATGCGGCACCCCAAGATATTCCAGTACCTGCTGCGCCAGTTCCTGAAATACCGGGGCGCTGACTGCATGGCCAAAGTGCGAACCCACCGTTGGTGAATCGATGACCACCGCGATCGTGATCGCTGGATTGTTGACCGGGGCGAACCCCACAAACGACGCAATATATTTTGTCTTGGAATAGGTGCGAGTGCGCACGTCAATCTTTTGAGCGGTCCCCGTCTTGCCGGCCGCGCTGTAGCCGTTCAATTGCGCGGTATCCCCGGTTCCAAACATCACCACGCCTTCCATCATGCTGCGCATTTCCGCCGCGGTCATAGTGCTGATTACGCGATGCGCACCGGGCGGCAGCGTGTCTGGAAGTTTGTCTTCCGGATGGAACGCCGCCGGTACCAAACGGGGGCTGCCTTTCTGATCTGAGGTTCGTTCCAACACGATATGCGGCGGCAAATACACGCCGCCATTTGCAATGGTCGATGCCATCGTGACCAGCTGGATAGGAGTTACGCCGATTTCCTGACCCATGGGGATCGAGCCGATCGTGGTCGCCTGCCAGCGATTCGGCGGCTTCAGCAGTCCGCGCGTCTCACCAGGAAGTTCAATCTCCGACTTCTGTCCAAATCCATACGCATGGATGTACTGATAGAAACGATCCTTGCCCAGCCGCTCCGCAAGTTGGATGGCGACCACCTGGCTCGATTCCGCCAGGGCCTGCCGCACGGACAGCATATTGCCGTGATGATTCTCGTAAATAATTGCGTCGCGATCATCATGCACAATCCGTCCGGCAACATTGACCTGACCGCCATAGGTTGGAATGACCGAATCCGGCGTGACAATTTTTTCCTGCAGTGCCGCCGAGAAAGGAACCAGCTTGAAAGTCGACCCTGGCTCGTACACATCGCTCACCGCGTGGTTCAGCAGCATTGCTGGACGAATGTCGTGAATATTATTGGGGTTGAAGGTCGGGCTAATCGCGAGCGCCAGGATCTGTCCGGTGTGCGGGTCCTGCACTACCACCGTGCCATTCAGCGCTTTCGTACGCTCCATCGCGTGATCCAGGGCCTGCTGCGCCATAAACTGGATCTTCGAATCCAGCGTGAGCACCATATTTTCGCCCGGCGTCGGCTCCTTCTCGACACTGCCATAGCTATGCCGGTGAGCATCGACTGCGGTCAACATCTGCCCCGCGGTTCCATGCAATGCGCCGTCGAAGCGGTGCTCGATTCCGCCCAGACCGTTGTCGTCCAGGCTCACATACCCTAGGACCTGGGCCGCCAGATCGTTGTCCGGATAGTAGCGCTTGAATTCTTTCTGGAAATAGATTCCCTTCAGGTTCAGCCCGCGTACTCGCGCGGCAACATCCGCATCCACTTTGCGCGCCACCCAGGCAAAGTCGCGCGAACGATGCAGACGTCCATCGATATCTTTGGCGGAGGTATATCGATCCGAGGGAGCAACGTGGACGATGCGCGCCAGTTGCTGCGCGGTCGAGTTCTTATCTGCAATTTCGCCGGGGACAGCGTAGATGGAATCGACCAGCACCGTCATAGCCAGGGGTTGCAGGTCGCGGTCGTACAGCATCCCACGTCGCGGAGCAATCTGAAAAGTGTGGTCCTGCTGGCGGAATTCGCGACTGGCATATTCTGTATGGCGAAAGACCTGCAGCCATACAAGCCGCGCTGCGATAATGATGACCCAGACAATCAAAATCCCAATCAAGGTGACGAATCGCAACCTTGGGATGGGAGCAGAGAGCGCTTGTTTGGATTTGCGGCTCATGCCGTGGTTCGATCCTGCATGTTGGATGGGCCTTTCGGCCACTCACAAACCGCGTAGCCGTTGCGTACTAGTTTACCGGTTCGCCGGCAACGCTGGAATGGTCATCGATGCCAGTACCGGCGAATTCGGGTCCGCATCGATCATCGCAGGCGCTGACACCACTTGCCCCGGCTGCGGCGACTGCATGCCAATCTGGTGCGCCAGCCGATCGATCCGCTCCGACCGCGTCAGTTGCGCTTCCGTCAAACCAAGTTGATGGTTTTCCTCTTGCAGGTGCTGCAACTGAGCCTTCTCAGTCTCGATGTGGTAGCCATACTCGATGGAACTGAAATGTTGCCAGCTGTACACCATCAGCAGGGCGAAGAAGAATACCGCGGCGACGGTGAAGCTGCGCATTTCGCGCTTGCGGACAGGATCTTCCGCTTTGACCAGGCGCGAATTATCCAGACGCTTGTCGAAAAATACTTCGGGAGTGGGTCCGCGACGGGCGCGCTGTTGTGCCGCGAATAGCCAGCGATTGTGTTCCATCACCGCCTGCGCATTCCACTGACCCTTCTCCCGAAGTCTATCGATTACAACGCCTGCTGCAGCCATAGCATTTCCTTTACTGAATGGTTCCGTGTGTGTTGCTGTGAAAAAAAAGCCCATTCCCCCCGGAAGCGGGCTCGTTTACATGGCTCCGTTCAATGCGGCTGCCATAGCGACACAGGCGGCGATCGCAAGCAAACCGAATACAACCGCGCCCCAAACTTCCATATGGTTGTCAAAAAAGTTATAGATATGCGACATGCTGTTCCTCCTCGAATGGTCGGTTAAGGTTGAACGCCGGGCCTGCAATCTCTGCTGCTGCGCCCTGCGCTGCTCCCACTAGCCTGTGCCGTTGCACGGGCCTTGATCTTGTGTGTTGCTACTTCTCTCGTCCTTCCGTCTCAGGCTTCCCTCACTTCTCGGGCCAGGCTCGTTGAGCTGGGAGGGATGGGTGACGTTCACTTGCATGCTGTTCTTTCGCCTGAAAGAGGGGTGGGGACGAGCCCGGCCCGAACTTGCTCGGCTTAGCCGCTACTCCAGCTGCGCCGCAAAATTTTTTCCTGCTCCTTGACCGGCCTTTTACTTTTCGCCGGTTGAGTTGCCCGCTCCGCCGCCCTCAACTTGGCACTGCGCGATCGCGGATTGCTGCGAATCTCTTCTTCACTTGCGGTCACTGGCTTCGGCGTCAACACCGTCCAGATTCCACTTGCTTTGCCTTCTCGAAACGCATCTTTCACAATGCGGTCTTCGAGAGAGTGGAAACTGATTGCCACCATCCTTCCCGCCGGCCGCAATAGTTGCGGCGCTGCTTGCAGTAAGGCAGTGATCTGATCAAGTTCCTCATTCACGTAAATTCGGAGAGCTTGAAAGACTCGTGTCGCTGGATGAATCCGATCGCTTTTTATTGCCGGGGCGCTGCTTGTAACCACTTTGGCCAGTTGTGCCGTCGTTGTTACCGGCCGCGCCCTGACAATTGCTCTGGCGATTC
>JAJYBW010000221.1 GCA_021778815.1 Acidobacteriota bacterium
CGCCGCACCCATACTTGGTCCCGGTCAGGTCAAGGCGATCGCGCAGGACGGAGAGCAGGCTCTCTTCAGGCGAAGCGGTGACGTGCAGATTCGTACCGTTAATTGTAAGAACGTATGTTTCCATCGCGGGCTCCGATGCGGGTGCCGAGGGGATGCTAACGCAACAAGAATACGCCAATGGCGACGTCGTGGGCTGAGGTCACGGCGACCTTCCCGAGGCCTCGATGAAAGCAAATTCTATGCGTGCGCATCAGACGGCGCGATCGCGATACACCTTGGCTCGCGGCTCCGCGGTTTTCGCGATGTGAGGCCGGGGCAGGCGACCCGACCAGTTGGCCCAGCCCCAGAAAATTGCAGTCGTGGAGCTGAGTAGGCCGGCGACTGTACCAATCTGTCGTGGTGTGTAGTGCGTGGAAGCGATACCAGCGCCCATCATCGAGATCATCATCATGGTCCAGGTCAGCGTTTCAATGGTCGCGAACACGCGGCCGCGATAGTTATTCGCGACGGTACGCAACAGGTAGGAATAATTCAGCACGGAATTCACCGCCATGCCGGCGCGCGAAATAAAAATGAAAAGCAGCGCCATCTTGAATCCTTGTGCACGACTAAACGCGACATACGCCGCGCCGTGCACAATGTAGTCGATAAAGACGGTCAGCTTGTACGCGTCAAAGGAGAGGCGCCTCCCCAGCCAGTTCGCGAAAACACCGCCGAGAAGCAGCCCGAGCCCGGCGCAGCCCCAGATAATGCCAATTCCGGAAGCGCCGCGATTGAAAACCACTTCGCCGAACAGCGTGAACAAAATTTGCGCCGCCCCGCCTCCCATGGCCCAACCCACCGAGAGCAGCGCGATCGCCAGCACCAGCGGCACAGAACGCATGTAGCGCAGACCCTCGCGATATTCGTGCCAGGGACGAACGACTTCTTCTTCCGCCAGTATGTTTCGCTTGGCGCGAAAGCCGTGCGCGTCCGGTGCTTTCAGGTGCGAGATCGACCAGGCGGAAAAGACAAAGGACAAGGCATTAAAGATGAAAGCCCATTTGTAGCCAATGGCGATGACAGTCGCGCCGAGAAATGTCCCGACGGTCAGGGTCATCCATTGCGTGGTCTGGGTCAGGGAATTGGCAGTATGGATCTCCTTCGCGTTGGCGATGGTCGGCAGAATGGACGAGCGTCCCGCCGTGAAAAAAGGAGATGCGACCATCAGCAACGTGCTGAACAGATACAGCACCCACACGCGGTGCGCCGTCACGGCGAAAATAAATCCCAGCGCCACCAGTGCCCGAACCAGGTCGCTGGCGATCATGATCTTTTTGCGGTCCAGTCGATCCAGCAACACGCCCGCAACCGGACCCATGGCAATGGCGGGGATCGCTCGCGCCAGCAGCACTCCTGTTACCACCAGGCCCGAATGTGTCAGCGCCATCGCCAGCGCGAAGACGGCAATGTTATTGAAATTGTCGCCAATTTCGCTAACAATTTGCCCCATCCAGGTGTAACGATAATTGCGATTTTCGCGGAGGAGTTGGAGGAACTCGTGCATCAGCCGGCCACATTTCCTAAGTCATGCGCAGGCTGGGTCGACTCGCCGATCATGGCTCTGAGCGTACCAAAGTTGGCGCGGCATTGCGGCGCGAAAAAAGCGGTCGAACTGTGGATGGAGTGACGACCATCACCGCCGAGGAAGTCACAGTTCAGGTAATCCTTGTTGCAGGTTCGTACGGAAGGGCCGAGCATGGAGACTCTTGATCCATCGGGGTCACATGAACATCGGCTTGGCAGGCGACTTGCTGCCTCCGATATGTGACTAAGCATGGTCGGCGAATAAGCGGGCCGAACTCGCTTGCATGACTTGGCGGGCAGATGTGGCGATGCCAGTCGCTGTTCTGCCTGCTACCTTCTAGGTTTGGAAGATAACGCAAAGGGTCCCATCGCTCGATTTACCTGACACCGTCTAAGATATCGATGAAGACCATCGCGCTTCGGAATACGTCGCCAATGGGAGAAGATCAGTTGAAATTTCTTGCCTCCACAACTTTCAAATCAATTGTGAAATCTATGCGAAGCCAACGGT
This sequence comes from Acidobacteriota bacterium, assembly GCA_021778815.1. Taxonomy (GTDB): domain Bacteria; phylum Acidobacteriota; class Terriglobia; order Terriglobales; family Acidobacteriaceae; genus JAKAAZ01. Next base: position 2,078 of record JAJYBW010000221.1, read on the forward strand.
GCAAGCGTCCCGTCGTCGGTACTCTTGCACCCCGGGTTCAACTTCGCCGATGGATGACGCTGGCGACAGTTGTGTCCCTCGTGGCAGGGTGTTCTCCGGCGATGAGGGCTCAGGCGGGTGCGACCTCCCCAAACATCGCAGCACCCGAGCTTTGGCAGCCGGACCATGTTCCGTTTTCGTTTGTTGATGCAGGCAAGCCGTCGGCGCAACTGCTGGCTGGATGGCAAGTCTCGCACGCGATTGTTGACGATCCGAAAGGTCAGATCCATCGAACCACCTACACCGATCCGGTAACGCACCTTACCGTCATGGCGGATGTTCGTGTATATCCTGATTTCCCCGATGCTGTGGATTGGGTGATTCGCTTTCGCAATGACGGTTCCGTCGACACGCCCGTTCTGGAGAACATCTTGCCGTTGGATGTTTCGATACCCGCTTACCCCGGAGTCTTTGTGCTCCGTCATGCTCGCGGCAGCAATGCCGCTGCGAATGACTTCCAACCGCTCGAAGAGTCAATCGGCCCGGGAGGCAGCGCCCACATGGAGTCGCTCGGCGGAGATTCTTCCAATACCGCCACGCTGCCTTTCTTCAACCTGCAAACAGGGGATCATGGCCTGATTGGCGCCGTCGGCTGGACCGGCAACTGGAAAGCCGACTTCCAATATGCAGACGACGCAAAGTCCATCGCGCTGAAAAGCGGTATGCTGCAGACCCATCTGCGCCTCCATCCCGGAGAAGAGATTCGCACGCCCCGCATTGTGCTGCTGCGGTGGAGCGGAGGAAATTGGCAGGATGCGCAAAACCTGTGGCGGCGCCTCTTGTTCGCGCACTATACGCCGCAGGATCACGGCAAACCGATGCGCGGGCCGATCCTGTTTGGCAGCTGGGGCTCCGAGCCCATCGCGAGCAAGCTGGCCTACATCGATTGGGTGCACCAGCATCATATTCCAGTCGAAGTGTACGCGGTCGATGCCGGATGGTATGGCGCTTCTGTCGGAGCTGAATCCGATCCGACGAATCCCTGGTGGAAAAATCGCGGTGACTGGTTCCCCAGCCCGCTCTATTATCCCAACGGCATTCGGCCCCTCGGGGAGGCGTTGCGCAGGGATGGCTTGGGATTTTCCCTCTGGATCGAGCCCGAAACAACCATGCCCGGCAAAAAAATTGCGCGTGAGCATCCAGACTGGTTTCTGCATAAAAATCCATCGTCCGACCAGGCTGAATTGCTGGCAAATCTGGGCGACCCCGCCGCACGCCAGGGAATTACCGATATGGTCTCAGGGTTCATCCGCCAGTTTGAGATGACATGGTATCGACAGGATTTCAACATCATGCCGGAACCGTACTGGAAAGCAGCGGATACTCCTGACCGCATCGGCATGACGGAAATTGGCGACATCGAAGGTCTCTACAAAATGTGGGACGAGCTGCTGGCCCAGCATCCCGGCCTGCGCATCGACGATTGTGCCAGCGGCGGTCGTCGTCTGGATATCGAGATGATGTCGCGCAGCTTCTCTGTGTGGCGAACCGATCACGGTTTCCACGACACGTTAGCGGAGCAGGCGCAGACACAGGCGCTCGCCTACTGGGTTCCGCAGAATATGGGATTCGAGACCTACACGGCGGATTTGCCGGCGAATAAAGGTCCGTGGACAACGCCGGGCCCCTACAGCACGCCAAAGAATTTGTACTGGATGCGCCTTGCCTACGATGCCGGCTACGGAGTCACGCCCGGTGCCGCCGGGGTCGACAATCCAGCCTGGGTTGCGTGGATCAAGCAGGCCATCGCCGAATATCGCGAGGTGCAACCGTATCTCTACGGCGATTTTTATCCCTTGCTGTCCTACAGCCTGGGAAATGACACCTGGACCGCCTGGCAATGGAATCGCCCGGAAAAGAAAGACGGTCTGGTGATTGTTCTACGCCGCCCCAACAGCCCGTTCACGGCGATGAATCTCAACCTTCGCCATCTGCAGCCGGACGCGATTTATGAAGTGGAGGTTCGACCCACCTATGCGCGAGCGGCAGTCAAAGAGATGAAGGGCAGCGAACTCACACATCTATCCATTGAGTTGAGCGAGGCCCCCAGTTCCACATTAGTGTTCTATCGGCGGAAATAGCGGCGCATCCTTCGCGGTCCACGGCCAAAATCGTTTGCCGAGTTAACGACCGTCCCGAATGCCGGGCTACTCCTTCGCCAGCGAGGATAAACGAATCATCGCCGCCGCCGCCGTCAGTCGGACCTGATATTTTGGATCATTCAGCCCAGGCGTTACATCCCTCAGCAGTCTGGCGTCCCCGCGCCGGGCCAGCGCGTCAAATGCGGCGGCGCGTATCACCCATGCTTTGTTGCTGGTGGCTGCCACCAGCGCCTTGGTTGTCACCGGATCAGGATCCTTCGCCAGGATCTTGATGGCGGTTGCTTTCACCAGCAGCCCCTTGGTTTTGTTGGCATGGATCGTCTGAAAAGCCTGTAGGCCGATGCCTCCAAATGGCACAAATCCCATGCCTTGCTCAAAGGCCATGTTCTCCATTTGTTCGGGATGATCCAGCAGTTCCTGTAATTGCTCCTTCTGGCTGCCAATCAATCCCTCACCGGATTTTCGCTTGCCCGTCAGGATGGCATAGTACACGGCGTAGCCCTGCTCGTCTCCAAGCTGAATCAGAGACTTGGCAGCCGCCATCACCACCGAACCTTCCATATCCGTATTGGCAGCCGCCAGCAGGGATGGAATCGCCGTTCTCGAATCCATGGCGCCCAGAGACAGAGCGGCCGCGCCTCTTGTCTCCCCGTCTTTATCCTTGAGGCCCTGCTCCGCCAAACTCAAGGCTGCGGCGTTTCCAGGAATCAGCCGCAGCACCCGCATGGTGGCCTGGCGCTGGTCGGCACTTTTACTTGCCGCTCCCCCATGCAACACCGTCCAGGCGTGGGCGACGGGAGTCTGGGCAAACGCGGGAGGTGCGGGGAGGGAACATATCGCGCTGACGCAAACGGCAACGCAGGACATCGGCAGTTTTAGCCTTCGATTCGACAAGACAGGCATAACTTCCTCGTTTTCTATGATCGGTGAAGTCTTTCACCTGAGTCGCAGACCCGCGACGGATGAAGCGCTTGAAAATTGGAGAGTGTTGCACTCAAATGTAGCCGGTGACCGAGTGGTCTGCAACTGCCTGCCGAATGATTTGAAGAACTTCGCGGCGGTGCCGGTTTTGACGACAAAATCGGCCACCGCTGGCGTCTTGGCTACCTCGCCATTTATCCTAGGAACAGCGATGATATCCGACGAAACTGATGCAAAGGGAAATGACATGGCGACCAAGGTAGACCAGGCCGTTCAAAAAGATTTGACCGCTGAGGTCGCAGAATGGATCGAAGCATTTGACGAAGTGGTCGCGCAGGATTGGGAGCAGGGCGCCGCTCTGCTGGCCGCACTCCGCGCACGCGCCCGCGAAGCCGGGGTGCCTGCCGTAGGGGAAGTGGTCACGCCCTACTGGAATACCATCCCCAAGCATGACGAAGTTCCGTATCCCGGGGACCGCCAGATGGAGCGGCGCATTGAGGCTCTGCTGCGCTGGAATGCCATGGCCATGGTCCACCACCAGAACAAGGAAGATGCTGGCATCGGTGGCCACATCTCCACCTATTCCTCCCTGGCGACGCTGCTGGAAGTGGGATTCAACCACTTCTTCCGTGGTAGCTATGGCGATCAGCCTGGGGATTTGATTTATTTCCAGGGCCACGCGTCGCCCGGCGTGTATTCCCGCGCCTATCTCGAAGGCCGCTTTGACGACGACCGACTCCACAATTTCCGCCATGAATTACGCGACACCCCCGGCCTTTCCAGCTATCCCCACCCCTGGTTGATGCCGGACTTCTGGCAGTTTCCCACCGTCTCCATGGGCATCGGCCCGCTGAACGCCATCTACCAGGCGCGCTTTATGAAGTACCTGGAT
>JAJYBW010000222.1 GCA_021778815.1 Acidobacteriota bacterium
GCCAAAGACGGAGGTGAAGAGCTCGCTCTTGATGCTCATATTAATCCAGTCGCGGGCACCACTGATGTCCTGGGCCGTCCACGGAATTTGTTTGCTGGTTAGATACGTCTCAAATTCGTGGATCACGTTGTCGTCGACTTTGAAGTCTTTGCCGACGGTGTGGTTTACCAGGTAGTGGTTGGCGAAGTCGAAAAATACGAACTGCTCCATTAAAACATCTTGAAAACTATTCGATTTCGGAGTGTCGATTTTGACATCGGGAGTGATACCACCGCCTCCATAGACGGCGCGTCCGGAGTCGGTCAGCTTGACCTCGCGATTGGCGTCGCTCTGCGGCCGATCGGCAGGGTTGTAGAAGTAGTCGTACATGGAAACACCGGTGTAGTTGCGCTGAATCAGGCGACCGCTGGGCGTGTAGTAGTGGTAGGTCGTCAAAGCCAGGGCGGTGTTGTCCGACAGCGGATAGACGGTTTGCACCAAGCCCTTGCCGAAGGTTGTTTCACCGGCGATCAAAGCCCGGTCGTGATCCTGCAGCGCACCGCTGACAATCTCTGCCGCAGAGGCTGTTCCGCGATTGACCAGCACCACAATGGGATAGTTTCTGTTCTGCTCACCGCGTGTAGCGCGATAGGTAATCGGCGGGAAGGCGCGTCCTCGCTGCGACACGATGACCTGTCCCTTTTGCAGAAAATCTCCTGAGACTGAAACGGCCTCGCTGAGCAGGCCCCCGGGATTGCCGCGCAGGTCAATGACCAGCCCATGGAGAGGGCCCATCTTTTGCAGGGAGTTCACCACTTCCTGGCCGGTCTCTTCTTCGGCAAAATCTTTGATATGCATGTAGCCGACGCCGGGCTGAATGTCGTAGGCCAGGTCAACGCTGGCGCGGGGAATTTCCGCTCGTATCAAATGAAACACCATGGGTTCCGGCTTGCCTTCCCGCGCGATGGTGACGTCAACGGGCGTGCCTTTTGGACCTTTCAGCATGTTGGCAACGTCCAGCGTCGTTGCCTTCTTGGTGGCTTTGCCGTCCGGTCCAGTGCCGTTGATTGGTTTGCCATTGACGGCCAGGATCACATCGCCGGGACGAATGCCAGCCTTGTACGATGGAGTGCCTTCAAAAGGATTGACAACGACAATCTTGTCGTTTTGCTGCATGATTTCCATGCCGATGCCGTAGTACTTGCCGCTTTCTTCTTCGCGCATTTCGGCAAAGGCTTTGGGATCGTAGAAGTTGGAGTGGGGGTCGAGGACGTGCAACATGTCGGGAATCGCGCCGTCGTAGATGGCGGTGTTGACGCGGTCCTTCGTCATGGGCTCGGCATAGTTTTGTTCGACGATGCTATAGACGTTGGTGAATTGCTTGAGACTGTCCCGCAGCGTGGATTGGTCGCTCGAAGTCTGGGCTCCAACATTTCGATCGAGAAAAGCGCCTGCAGCTCCGCAGACGACCAGAAATACAGCGACGAACAATATCGAGCGACGAGTACGGGGAGTCATGTACCGTAGATTCCTTTTGCACCGTAGATGGAACTCACGACGCGGTTGGGTAGCAAGGAAAACTGCATAAACTAGTGCTCAGTGTAACATTCGAGCGCCCGGCGATCGATGCTGTCAGGTGGTGTGTGCACGAGTTGGGTACAGAGAAATTGGATGGGTTGGGAAAGCGGCCCCGGATGCGGTTAGAATGAAAACAACGGAATCGACCTGCATCGAGTTGCTGTATCCGCACCGGCATCGATTTTCAATGGGAAGCCATCGGATTCGAGATCGTCATGGCGACTGGCAGGCATGGATGGTACCAACCAACAAATGATGTTACGAGCAGTTGTGCGCGTTGTTCTTCCTGTGGCCGTTGCCACCAGTCTGTGTTTCCACGGCATGGCGCAAACAGCCCCAGACGCCCCGGCCCCTGTGCAGAGCGCTCCGACGATTAGCGCCAGCACCAATCTCAGTGCGGATTCCAACACCCTGGCAAGCCTCTATGGGATGCCGGTCGAGCAGATCATTGCGCGCGTGAACGACCAGGTGATCACGAATTCCGACGTGTCCCGAGCGCAGACGCAACTGGACCAGGAGGCGCGCCAGAATAACTGGACGCTGGAACAGGTGAAGCAGGGGCAGGCGACCTTGCTGCGAGATCTGATCGATCAGCAACTTTTGATTTCGAAGGGCAAGCAGCTTGGAATTACCGGCGACACAGAGCTGATTAAGCGACTGGACGAAATTCGCAAAGAAAACCATCTTGATTCCCTTGACGACCTGCAGAAGGCGGTCGAACAGCAGGGCATTTCCTACGAGGATTTCAAGGCCAACATCCGCAACAGCCTGATTACGCAGCAGGTTGTGCGCGATGAGGTGGGCAGCAAGATGCAGATGTCCGAGGCCGAAATGCGGGCCTATTACAACGATCACAAGGCCGATTTCACGCATGAAGAATCGGTACACCTGAACGAAATTCTGATTCCAACCAGCGATAACGCCACCAGTGCGGAGCTGGCCAAGGCCGATGCTGAAGCCAAGGATCTGGAAGCCAAATTGAAGGCGGGTTCCAGTTTCACTGACCTGGCTAAGAAATATTCCAAGGGACCGACGGCAGCGCAGGGCGGAGACCTGGGGGATTTTCGTCGAGGCGCGCTTGCCAAGGTGTTGGAAGACCAGACATTCGACCTGCCGGTAGGCGGGCACACAGCGCCTATCCGCACCCGTCAGGGCTACATTATCTTGCAGGTTACAGAGCATATTCCTGGCGGAACACAGCCGATGCAAAAGGTAGAACCGCAGATTGAGCAGGCGATTTATATGCAGAAGATCGGGCCTGCGGTGCGGACCTATCTGACGCGCCTGCGCGATGAGGCCTATATCGACATTCGGCCGGGCTATACCGATTCGGCAGCCAGCCCCAACGAGACCAAGCCGACATTTGCCGCCTACACGCCGCCACAACCGAAGAAGAAGAAAAAGCTGAAGGCGCGCTACGACAGTCAGACAGCCCGGTACACGCGTGGCACACCGCATGCGAAGGCACCGGTAGAGATAGCCTCCGCTACGCCAACTGAAGCCGCACCGACTGTGGCAGCCAGCTCTTCGTCTGCACGGAAGAAGACTCGCGCCGAGAAGAAGCAAGAGCCCAAGCGTGAGAAATTCCGCTTTGGTCACGCGCCTGCGGCTCCCGTGTCTTCGTTGCAGGTCGCGACATCTGCCAACGTGCCGCCGCCGCCGTCGACAGAGGAGGCGCCGACGAGCACGGCCGATGCTGCGCCGCCAACCGATGTTCAGCCGCTCGGCCCTGATCTTGAGCATGCTCCGCTGATTACGCAGCCCAAAGTGGGAAAGACGCGATTCAGCGATGTAGCTCGCGATAAATCTGAGATGGAAGCGCGGAAGCATCACAAGAAGCCTGCGAAGAAGAAAAAGAAGGTAAAGGTCGACAATGCCAAGGCGGCCCCGTTGTCGACGACAGAAACCGCTACGCGGCAGATGGAATCTGCCCCGCTGGGCTTGAATGGCGCAACCGCGGCCAAGCAGAAAAAGAAGAAACCATCCACGGTCAACAATGGACAAAAAACGCGGCTGAGCGACCAGAAAAAGAACGAACCCAAGAAGAAGTCCAACGATCAGGGGACGCCCACTTCGTCGGATAGCAGCGGTACCGGCGGAAGCACTTCCATGCCGCCCGCGGCCTCTTCATCGACCGATCAGCCTTAGCGTGGGTGGCGGAGATCATGCCAGACTCCGCCGAGGTTGTTTCAAGCGGGTCCAGAGAAATACGCGAGCGGGGGAAATCGTCGGCGCCCAATCGAAATTCTGATTGGGTGCTTCCTTCAGACAAGCAACGGTCCGAAGTTGGACGATTTCAGGTGAGCTTACATAGGAAATCCGCTTGCGCCGGATTCCGGAAGAGGAGAGCATGAAGGATTTCTTCCTAGCCGACGCCGTCAAACATCGTGGACGCAATATTCGCTCTCACTTCCTGGTCGCGCAAAAGCAGCTGCGTGACCGAAATGATGGCATCGCGAAATATCTTTCCCTGACTCTGTGTGACCGGAGTGGCCGCATCGAAGGCCGCTTGTGGGACAATGCGGAGACTTGGGCCGCCAAGTTCGAGCAGAATGACTTTGTCGAAGTGCGCGCCTGCGTGGATGAGTTCAACGGGAAACTACAGCTAAAGGTGTTGGAGATCATACGGGTCGAGCCGACGAAAATCGACCTGGGCGATTTTCAACGCAGCACCACTCGGGATATTGAAGCGCTGTGGACTGAGTTGCGCGACACGGTCGCGAGCTTTACGGATCCGGATTTAAAGCGGCTGGTCTTCGCATTCCTGGACGACCCGGAAATTGCGCGACGATATAAGGCAGCGCCGGCAGCGAAGTTTATGCATCACGCCTGGATTGGCGGACTGCTGGAACACGTCGTCGATCTGATCCGCTTCTGTGAGCTGGCAGCGACCCATTTTCCTTTGATCCATCGTGACCTGTTGCTGACTGGCGCGGTGCTGCATGACATTGGCAAGATTTATGAACTGAGCTGGGAGCGCGGTTTCGAATATACGCTGGAGGGGCAGCTGATCGGGCACATCTCGATTGCGACCCGGCTGCTGGATGAAAAGGTGAAAAGCCTGACGGGATTTCCCAAGCCGATGCACACGCTGGTGGAACATTTGATCTTGAGTCATCATGGATCGCTGGAATTCGGTTCACCGAAGCTGCCCATGATTCCGGAAGCGGTCCTGCTGAATTATCTCGATGATGCCGAGGCCAAGATGCTCGCGATTCAGGAGGCTTGCCAGCCGCCGCTGGAAGGGGTTGCGGCACCGGTGTATATCGATCGTGTGCGCGCTCTCGATCGACCGCTGGTGAACACGCGCGCATTTCTGGCGCAGGCTGAGGCGAAGGATTTGCCGCGATGAACTATCTGTTGAAGACGGAACCGGGCGCCTACTCCATCAGCGACTTGAAGCGGGATGGAGAAACGGTGTGGGATGGGGTGACCAACGCGGCGGCGGTAAAACATCTGCGAGAAATGCAACCCAAGGATCGACTGGTGATGTATCACACGGGCGACGAACGCGCGGCAGTTGGTACGGCAACGGTCGTCAGCGTCGACGCCAAGGACCCAAAGGTGCCGTTGGTTCGCATCCGGTTTGGCAAAACTGTTACGCCGAAGACGCTGGATCGGGTGAAAGGGGAGCCGCTGTTTCGCGATTCGCCGTTGGTGCGGCAGGGACGATTATCCGTGGTTCCATTGACTGATGAGCAATACCAATGGATGACGAAGGCGTAGTTTTCCGCGCCAGGAACGTTTTATTCTGCATCTAGATAATACTTAAAAGTTAAAGGGCTACTGCATGTTTCGTTTTGCCACCTCAGGAGAATCTCACGGGGAATGCTTAATTGCCATGGTTTCGGGCATGCCCGCCGGCGTGCCTATTGATGAAGCCAAAATGAACCATGAATTGTGGCGGCGGCAGCAGGGGTATGGCCGCGGCGGCCGCATGAAGATTGAGCGCGACAAGGGACAGATTCTTTCCGGCGTGCGACATGCAAAAACGATTGGCTCACCAATTTCGATCCGAATTGAAAACAGCGACTGGAAAAACTGGACCGAGATTTTGCCAGTGGCTGCGGGAGATCCTGCGAAGCATAAGGCGGTCGCTTCTCCGCGACCTGGCCACGCCGATTTGGCAGGCGCGCTCAAATATGATTTTCCCGATGCACGGTACGTGCTGGAGCGGGCGTCGGCGCGTGAGTCCACGGCTCGAGTGGCGGCCGGGGCCATTGCCAAGCAGTTACTGGAAGCCCTGGGAATCGTGGTTGCGAGTCACGTGATCCGAGTCGGCAATGCGGAATTGGACAGGGACGCGACGTGGCCGGAAATTCTGGCATTGCAGTCGCGCGAGGAAGTCTTGCTGGGCTGCGTAGACGAAGCTTCCGAGCAGCGCATGAAGGCCGTTGTCGATAAGGCGTTGCGTACGGGCGACTCCGTGGGTGGCGTGTTTGAAGTGGTGGCCCATGGTGTTCC
>JAJYBW010000223.1 GCA_021778815.1 Acidobacteriota bacterium
CGTGCCGGTAGCGCAAATCCGAGACATCCTGCAGTCCGCCAAAGACGCCAACATCAACATCATTCGCATCTGGGGCGGCGGCTACTACGAAACCCAGGAATTTTATGAGCTATGCGATGAGATGGGGATCATGGTTTGGCAGGATTTCATGTTTGGAAATCCATGGCAGCCGGGAACCTATTCCTTCAAGCAGAATGTCGCGCAGGAAGTGGAAGATCAGCTGAAGCGGCTGCGAAACCATCCCAGCATCGTGTTGTGGTGCGGCAACAACGAACAGGAAAATAATTTCCTGCAGGACAGTCTGCATGTCACTCAGATTGCGAGGCTGCAGATGTGGCAGGACTATCTGACAGTGTTCAGCGGAATGATTCCGACGTTGGTGGCCCGGTACGATCCGGGCGCGGCGTATTGGCCCAGCAGTCCGAGCGGCGATTACGAAGAGACCAAGGCCATGAACTACCGCGTGCTGGAAGATGGCGATGATGTCGGCGGGAACGAGGAGTCCGGCGACACGCATGATTACAGTGTCTGGACGTCGTCGACGCTGCTGCCGCGAGCGCCCTTCAGCAGCGAAGAGGATCGCCACTACAGGTTTGTCAGCGAGTACGGATTTCAGTCGATGCCCGAAATGCGGACCATCGATGCCTTCACGCTGCCGGAGGATCGCACCAGCACGTCCACGCCGGTGATGACCGTGCATCAGAAAGATCCGGCCGGCTATGCGACCATGCTGGATTACATTCGGCAATATTATGGCCAGCCCAAGGATTTCAGCTCCCTTGTCTATGCCACCCAGGTGGTGCAGGCGGAGTATGTCAAGGTGGTCGCCGAGCACCTTCGCCGCGACATGCCGCGCACCATGGGCTCCATCTTCTGGCAGCTGAATGACTGCTGGCCCGTTGTTTCTCCGTCGAGCATCGACTATTACGGTCGCTGGAAAGCGCTGCAATATTATGCGCGGCGTTTCTATAGTCCGCTGCTTGTATCGTCGCGGCTGAAGAATGGAAGCTTGAACGTGTCGGTGGTGTCCGATGAGATGACGCCAAACACTGCGAGCCTTCGCGTGCGAGTGATGAAATTCGACGGGACGGTGCTGCATACGCAGACGCAGAACATCACGATTCCGGCGCTTTCGAGCAAGGTTTACTTGCAGCTTCCAACGCAGACCTATTCCGATCCTGCGGACACGGTGGCGGCCCTGGATTTGACAGTGCATGGCAAGCCGGTTTCCAGCAACCTCATGTATCTTGCGCCGACATCGGACGTGCATCTTCCTGCCGCGCAGATCGCAAGCCGATTGACCCAAGCGAACGGCGCCTATGAAGTGCGGCTATCCTCGAAGGTGCTGGCGCGCGACGTATACGTCTCCTTCGGCGATCACGACGCAAAATTCTCTGACAACTACCTCGACCTGTTGCCAGGAGAGCCGGCGACCCTCATTGTCCAAAGTCCGGCGAGCCTGGCGGAACTGCAAAGCAGCATGAAGGTCATCTCTTTGGTGGACGCCATTGAGCCGAATACGGTTTGGAAGAAGGCAGAGGGGAATTAGCGGCTACCGCTTGCCGTTTCGCAGCGAGATGCAGAATGTTTTCGCATTCTCCACATGCGGCGATGGCGATAGACTCGCTGTAGATGCCAGTGAAGAACCAGATTCGTTCCGTCGACGCGGAAAAGCCGCTCTCAAAGCAGGCAGAAAAGATGCGACGCCTGCGCGCCCTGATCTGCGGCGACAAGCACGAGCGTGCTGCCCGGCAAATGGGAGCGACCGCAGTTGCCGGCGTGGACGAGGTCGGTCGCGGCGCATTGTTCGGACCGGTCGTTGCCGCCGCCGTGATTCTGCCGGAGAAGACCCGCATTCGCGGCGTACGCGATTCGAAGCAATTGCCGCCGGAGGAGCGTGAGCGGCTCGATGGCATCATTCGCAGTCGAGCGATTGCCGTGGCGATTGGTTTTGCGGATGTGGCCACCATCGATGCCATCAACATTCGCCGCGCTTCGCACCAGGCGATGCTGTCGGCCATCGCCCAACTGCTTCCGCAACCGGATTTTTTGCTGATCGACGCCGAGCGCCTGGATACGCCGTGCATGCAGCAGGCGATTATCTATGGCGACTCCATCAGCATTTCCATCGCCGCCGCCTCCATCGTCGGCAAGGTCTACCGCGACGCGTGGATGTGCCGCTACCACGAGGAATATCCGCAGTACGGGTTGGCTTCACACAAGGGTTACGGTACGGAAGAACATCTGCGAGCGCTTGCCGAGCACGGACCGTGTCCGCTGCACCGCATCACCTATGAACCGGTGCGAAGAGTCATTGCACTCCGGAACGGTTCGGCGTCGAGCGTACCAGGGATTGAATCATTGGAAGCGTAGCTAGGCAGCCACCGCGACCTTGCGTTTGCGAGCGGATTCCTTCACCTGCCACGCGACACGCGCCAGCAATAGCACAGCCAGAACCGCAGTCACTTTCCACGGAGTATGCACCCCCGGTTTTACCAGCCACCAGTAGTGAATGACGCCGGCGATCGCGGCGACGTATGCCAGTCGGTGCAACGTGGTCCACCGCCTGCCGCCCAACCTGCGAATCGACCAGCCGGTGGAAGTTGCTGCCAGCAGCAGCAGGCAAGTCCATCCGGTCACCCCCACCGTAATGAAAGGTCGCTTGGCAATGTCGTGCAGCATGGCGTGCACGTCAAAGTTGGAATAGAGCCACACCCACGTGGTCAGGTGCAGCGTCCCGTAGAAAAAGGCAAACAATCCCAGCATGCGACGAAATCGAATCAGCCATACCAGCTTTCCGCTCAATCGGCGGATCGGTGTAATCGCAAGTGAGATCAACAAAAAATACAACGTCCAGAATCCAGTCGTGTGGGTGATCGTCGCCACCGGATCTGGCCCCAGCGTGTCTGTGAATCCACGGTAGACCAGCATGCCGAAGGGAATCAGACAGGCGGGGAAGACGATGAATTTCAGGATGACAATGGCGCGATTGGACATGGGGAGGGTTAGTAGTTCGTGCGCAGATTCATCCCCTTGTAGAGATCGGCAACCTGGTCTCCGTAGCCGTTAAACAACAATGTAGCCTGACGGGCTTTCCAGAACGGCGCGCCTATAACGCGCTCATATTTCTGGCTCCAGGGCACGGTGTCGACATCCGGATTGACGTTGGAATAGAAGCCGTACATCTGCGGCGACGCCTCATTCCAGGTGGTGCGCGGCTGGCTTTTCACAAAGCGAATATGCACCAGAGATTTCGCGGACTTGTATCCGTATTTCCACGGCAACACGATGCGAACCGGTGCGCCGTCCTGGTTGGGCAACGTCTGTCCATACAGGCCGAATGTAAGCAGAGTCAGTGGGTGCATGGCTTCATCCATGCGCAAGCCCTCGGAATAAGGCCAGTCCAGGTTGACGCTGAAAATTTCAGGCTCCTCCTTCGGATCGTCGAAGGAAAGAAACTGTACATACTTCGCAGAGCTGAGCGGCTCGCATTGCTTGATGAACTCCGACAAGGAATAGCCCACCCAGGGAATCACCATGCTCCACGCCTCGACACAGCGATGCCGATAGATGCGCTCTTCCAGGGGATGCATCTTCATCAACGCATCGATGTCGAATTCCTTTTTGCTTTTCACTTCGCCGTCGACCTTCACGGTCCAGGGATTCGTTTTCAGCCGCCACGCATTGTGGGATGGATCGCTCTTGCCGGTGCCGAACTCGTAGAAATTGTTGTACGTCGTGATGTCTTCAAATGTGGTCGGCGTCACCCCGGTGGTGGAGTACTTGCTTGGAACCGTGGTCAGCTTGGTGGCGGCATGAACGGCCTCGCGCGGCGCAGCAATATTTTTCAGACGGTCGGCAGTCAACGCGGCCGCCCCCAAAGCTGCCGCTCCAGCCATGAACTTGCGGCGATTCATGTAGTCCGACTTTGAAGTGATCTGGGACGGCGGAATCTCTGACGGTTTACGAATCAGCATGCGGTCGCTCCTTTCCTATGCCCTACGGTGCCCTATAAACGATTAGATCGATCAACTCGGCACAAGTTACACCGCTTTGCATTTTCGATTGAAATGTTCGGTGGATCAATCATTTCCACGATTGATGTTCACCCAGCAGTACGAGTCCAAGGGCAGTCGTGGATTGCTTCATCGATTGAAAACTGCTCCATCGATTGAAAGTGGGATGCGCATGAAGTGGCGGGAACGAAATGTTTTCCCCGCAAGTTGATCTTGAGCAAGCGGCGCTTCGGGGGACACGGCAGGGATCGACCGGGGTTGGTATCCCTCGCCAATCTCAGCTTGCAAACAGCCGCTCCTGCTCATTCAAATCCAGCTTGCGGCGATGACTGGGATGGATGACGGCAACAATCTCGACCGACTGCAGGGCAGACCGTGGAACGAAGATGCGCTGCGTGTTCGACCGCATATCCGGCGGAGTGAACTGGATGCCCTCCGGCTCCAGAAACGAAAGATCATTGCTGGCTAGGCCTTCCAGCTCGTCACCGTCGCGCATTCGCATACGAATCCACAAGCCGGGAGTGCGCGGACGGGAAGTAAAATTCCTTCGCACCAGCCGTTCGGGATCGGCGCTGTCGCCGCCGGGGAACTCGCGCACGAAACACATCATTTTCACCTCCTGCAGCGTCATGGCGATCACTTTACCGGTGTTGTCTAGCAGTTCCAGTCGGCCATCGTGCGCAAAGCCCTGCGGGTCGACATAGCCCGAGTTCCACTCGCGGCTGAACTTTCGCACGATCACTTTCTTTCGACTCGAGCCTGAACCTGCCACTCCGTGCTCTCCAAGACAACGTGCAAGGGCGACCAGCAAAACTGCATGTTCCTAACTTAGCCAGGATTGTCGCATGCAGCGAAACCGGACGCAGCGGTTATTGTGCAAAGGCTGGAAAAACAGTCGCCAATATGGTATCGTAGAACATTGTGTGTGCGACACTGTCGCCTACATCTAATTGAAAAGACGAGTCTTAGCGGCACGAGTGAGAGGCTGCTGACCGAGGCGCAAACTGGGCATGCCCGATTATATCCAATTGCTTGAATCCAAGCTTTCTCCGAACGAAAAACAAGCACTCAACGCCATGACCGACGTGGCCCGCGCCCGGCAAATTACGGTTTTTCTTACCGGCGGCGCGGTTCGAGACATCGTCAGTGGCGCATCTGTGCGCGATCTGGACATTACCGTCCAGGCGAATCCGCTGAAGTTCAAGAAGGATTTGGAAAAGGCTGGATTCACCATTACCGGCGAGCATGAGCCGTCGCATACCCTCTATCTGCGATTTGGCAAGCAGGCACGCATGGAGATTTCCTCCGCGCGGACGGAGACCTTCGCCAAGCCGGCGAAACCGGAATATTCTCCGGCTGCCATTCTGGATGACCTGCGACGTCGCGACTTTACCGCCAACGCCATGGCGCTCTCGTTGAATGAAGGCTCGTGGGGATTATTGCTCGATCCTCTAAACGGGACGGCTGATATTTCCGCGCGACAACTGCGCCTGGTCAGCAATTATGGATTCCTGGAAGATCCCATTCGCCTTGTCCGCGCCGTTCGGTTGATGTCGCGAACCGGCTGGGACATGGAAGAGCGCACCAAGGCCCGCTATGACAATGCCAAGGCAGAAGGCGTGATCAGCGCCATCACCGCTGTGCAGCGTGGCTACGAACTGGAAGAGATTGGATACGAAGAAGAGCCGCAGCAGGTGCTGAAAGCGCTGGAGGCCGAGGGCTGGCTGGAACACTTGACGCCAACCTGGAGCAGCCGCTCGATCGATGTGCAGGGGCTGGAGCGCTTGCACGAGAAATTTGTCCAGTTGTTGATGGCCGGCTTGCATCCGGACCCGTCGGCCGCACAGTTTCGACTGTTGACGGCGAAGCTTTCACCGGCTCATTTCTCGGCGCTGAAAAAAATGTTTGTCCGTGGCGATTTGATTGCCGAAGCGAACGCCCTGGATGCAGAAGCCAAGCATGTGCTGCAGAAGATGACGGCCAAGGACGCTGCCAAGCCCTC
>JAJYBW010000224.1 GCA_021778815.1 Acidobacteriota bacterium
CGACGGCGCCAATTCCGTCAATGGAGACATCCGTCGCGTTGGTAGTCGTCCAATTGAGGGCTGCGCTTTGTCCGGGAGTAATCGTGTCCGGGGTGACGGTGATACTTGCCGTGGGAGCTGGAGTTGCTTCCGCCGGCGGCGCCGGAGGTTCCGGTGCTTCGGCCTTTTTGTGATGGCAGCCAGTGGTAAACAGGAAAACAGCAAGCGCCGCAATGGCTAGCGCAGAATTCTTCTTATAGTTCTTCATGGATTCTCCTCGAGGACCTTCCTTCGTTAAGTAGTGTAGAACGAATAAACCGTTTGTTGTGTGAGACTCATCACAGACAGAATCACTTCCAGCTCCAGTTTGGCATTTGACTGTTTCCAACGGTGGTTAAGGCTTGCTGTCCGGTACCGTCCGCCAACATGGTCCAGATCTCGCGGTGCCCGTGCAGGTTGCGCTGAAACACAATGTGGCGGCCATCCGGTGACCACGACGGAAAATCTGTGCGACCGATATCGTGCGTCAGTTGCTCCCAGCGTTTACCGGCGATATCCATCACGTAGATGTCCTGCCCGCCGGGGGCGCCGGGTCCATAGTGCCGCGACCATGCGAAGGCGAGAAATTGGCCATTGGGCGACCAGGCAGGTGATGTGGCATAGCCGCCATCGGTCATGCGCTCCACGTTGGTACCATCGGAGCTCATGACGTAGACCTGCGGCAAGCCAGTACGGCCGCTGATCCACGCAATCTGATTACCGGTCTTAGGATTGAACACAGGAGAAACATCGGGTCCACGATACGCGGTGATGCGGCGTAGACCGAAACCACTCGCGGAGGAGATCCAGATTTCCGGGTCGCCGGTGCGCGAAGAAGAAAAGGCGAGGCTGTTGCCATCCGGAGCCCACGCGGGTGAATAATCCGTGCCATCGTGGATGGGGAAGCTCACCATGCGATGCAGGCTCATCGAATAAATCCGTATATTGCCACCATGGGAATTCAGCTCATCGAATGCCAGGCGCTGGCCGTCGGGCGAAATGCGCGGTGACAGACAAATGGAGGCGAGGTGCGTGATCTGGTGCTGGTTGGCTCCGTCATAGTCCATCTCCCAGACTTCTTTTGTGCCGCTGCGGTCGGAGATGTAGTAGATCTTGCTTTCCGCGATGCCGTTGATGCCGCCGCCGAGCCGTGCAATGATGGCATCGGCAAACTCATGCGCGATATGACGCGCCGTGTCCGGTGTCAGCGCTTCCGAGTAGCGTTGGCCCAGGACCTGCGGGGATTGTGTATTTTTCGCATCGAACAACCAGCCATCCACAGTGACCTGGCCGCCTTGCACTCCAATGGCGCCGAAAGCAACCATGGCAGCGTTGGCTGGCGGGGAACTCCACTGCGTCAGATTGATCTCCGAAGGCGCGCCGGGGGTAGCGGCCGGAGCCAGGCTCTTCGAAACCATATCGAAGATGCCGGCGTTGTTAAGGTCGGAAAACAGGACCTGGTTGAAGGTGAGTTGTGCAGTGCTTAAGGCCGCATCATTGCCGACCATTTTGAAGTCGGCGGCAGCCAGGCGAATCTTTTGCGCTCCTAGATTGGTGCCGGTACGAACCCAATCCTGCGCCGGCGCCAGGGTCGTGGCCAGAAGCAGGACGATAAAGAGAAGGCGGACGGCTTGCTTAGTCGCAAAACTCGGGGAAGCTTCCATTGTGCACTCCGTTTGACGAATCAAGTCCAATTTTGACAACGCAAAAACACATTTCCATCGCAGCAATAGGCGAAATATTCTATTTCTGTCGATTATCTCTGTTTCAGACTGCAATTTCTAAGAAAATCAATGCCGGGTACTTTGATCGTAGGTAAAGGTATAGGCCACCGTGACGGAATTTCCGGCGTATCCGGCGGGTAGAGGACCGAAGGCATTGACGCGCTGCACGGCCTGAATCGCCGACAGATCGAACGAGGGAACGCGACTGGACTGCGCGACGCGGGGATCGCTGACCGAACCATCGCGATGCACGGTAAAGGTGACCACCACAGAACGGCCCATGGAGGCCTTGGGATCGGCCAGCTGGCTATACCAGTTTTGCGACACCGTTCGTTTGATCACGTCCACATACCAGCCAAATCGCGAACCGAAGTCGCCATTCTGCACCACCACGCTTTTGTCCATGGAGGTCGGAATCGAGGTGGGAATACTGGAGGGTGCAGCCTCTCCATAATTGGCGCGATGCTGCTGTTGCTTTGGCTGAACGTATTTTGGCGGAGCAGGCGCAGCTTTGGGTGCTACGGTCTTGATGTGTTTCGGCTTGGCTGGAATCGGAATCGCGGTGAGATCCGGCGCGGCCTGCGCTGCTTTCTCTGGAATCAGCGGAGCGGGGCTAGGCGTCTGCGTCGCCAGTACGGAGTCTGAATTGAGTTGCGGGCTGGGTAGCGGCAGTGTCGGAGCAGCCGAAACCAGGTTGGCGCTGATAGTTTCGCCCGAGCTGATCTGGCCCCACCGGCTTTCGTGCAGACTATGAAAATAAATCGTCGATGAAACCATGGCCAACGCCAGCAGGGCATGCAGCGCGAACGAACCGAACCATGACCCGACAACCGGCTCGTGTTGGTCCCATGTCTCGTGAATAAATGGCATCGTTTTTATTGACCAGCCGGAGAGGATTCAATAGGCCGGGTCACAATACTGATGTTCGTAATGCCCGCCTGCTTGACTGCGTCCATAACGGAGGCGAAGGCGCCAAAGGGAACTTTTTGATCGGCGCGCAGATAAATCACCCGGTTCGCCGCGGCGGTGCGACCGTCTTTCTGCAATAGCAATTGCGGCAGCTCATTTACGTTGACCGGCTTGTCATCGAGATAGACGCGCTGCTCGCTGTCGATGGTCACCACGGTGCGTTGCTGCGTAATCTGCTTGACAGTGCGGGTGCGGGGAACGGCGACCTGGATGCCGGACTGCAGTACCGGCGCAGTGATCATAAAAATGACGAGCAGCACCAGCACCACATCCACCAACGGGGTAATGTTGATGTCGGACAGCGCGGTTTGCGTTGCGCCATTCTTAGCGGTGTAAGCCACGCGGTACCTCCCGCTGGCGCGCGAATTCCTCGGCCGTGGGCGCCGGCATGGCATTCAATTCTTCAATGGTGTTCAGCAGCTCGCGGCCAAAGTCATCGAGGCGCGCGCCCAGCTCGCGCAGCCGGCTGGTCAGCTGGTTGTAGCCCATGACGGCAGGAACAGCGACAAAGATACCGGCGGCCGTGGTGATCAATGCTTCTGAAATTCCGGGAGCGACGGCGCGCAGTGTCGCACCGCCAGAAGTTCCCAGGCCGTGGAAGGCATCGACGATTCCCATGATGGTTCCAAACAGGCCGATAAACGTAGCAACATTGCCGATGGTAGCCAGCCAGGTCATGCGGTTTTCCATCACAGTGAGCGCTTCGCTGGCAGCGGTCTGCGCAGTGCGCTCCAGCGCCTTCATACTGCGCACTTCGCCGGAGGCTTCCATCTGGTGCCGGTACTCTTCATAGGTGTCTTCAAACACCTGCACCAGCGGACTCGGCTTGAACTGTTCGCTGACCGCGGCGACATCCTGCAGACGGTCCGCCTTTTGAAAGGCGCGCAGGAATCGCTTGCTTTGCGTACCCGCCCTGCGGAAGGCCGACCACTTACCCAGGATGATGCTCCACGACTGCAGGCTGGCGATCAACAGGATCACGAGCACAGCGATGGCGACCGGGCCCAGGTTGTGCCACATGTCAGTCAGGGCGCTGCCACTGACCGGCGGCGCAGCCTGCGTCGCGTCGGTCGCGTCGGCGGTCTGATAGATGAAAATAAGTAGGGCGGACAATGCATTCATAGCTAGTTTGAGTGTACTGGGGCTTTCCGATTGCTCCAAGTCGCGATCTGGGTTCGTGGCAGTGTAAATCGATTGCAAATCGATTCATGGTATGCTGCGCTCGAAGCGGTCTCATCCTTTGGAATCCACCAAAACGCGGATGCGACAGCTTCTTGAATCCGGAGTGCCATGCTGCTGGAACTACGCGCGGAAAATTACATCGTGGTCGACAACGTAACCGTTGCGTTTGGTCCCGGCCTGAATCTTCTGACCGGCGAAACCGGCGCAGGCAAGTCCATCCTGATTGACGCGCTAGGGCTCCTCCTGGGCGAAAAAGCTTCCGCGGAAATTGTTCGTCACGGAGCGGAACGTGCCCTGGTCGCGTGCGTCTTTGAGGCGACGCCGGGCGCGCTCGAAATTCTCGATGCCAACGGATTAGATGCAGCCGGAGAGGAAATCATTCTGCGCCGGGAAGTCACGGCGGCCGGCAAGGCGCGCGTCTTCGTCAACAACCAGCCCGCAACGGTCAGCGTGCTGAAGGCTTTAGCTCCGGAGCTGGCGCTGGTCCACGCACAGAGCGATTCTTTGGGGGCGTTCGATCAGGCGCAGCAGCGCAGTTTGCTGGATCGTAGCGCTGCGATTTCTGAAGAGGCGGTACACGAAGCATTCTCGCGATGGTCGCAGTTGCGCGGCAAGCTGGCGGCCATGCAAACCGACGAGCAGGATCGGTTGCGGATGGCGGATCTGTGGCGCTTTCAGGCAAAAGAAATCAACCAGGCGCAACTGGAAGCCGGCGAAGAGGAAGCGCTGCTGGCGGAAAAGCGCGTGTTGGCGAATGCGGAGAAACTCTACACCGCCGCGCTGGGTGCGCACGATGTTTTGTATGAGTCTGCGGCATCGGCAGAAGTGGCGCTGCGTGCCGGCCTGAAGCAGATGGAAGAGCTGCTGCGGTATGACACGCGCTGGGAAGAGGCAGTGCAGCAATTAATTGCTGCGCGCGCAACGGTAGGCGATTTGGCGGAGCAGGCCAGGGAATTTGCCGAGAAGATTCAGGCATCGCCCGAGCGGCTGGAGGAAATCGAAGACCGGCTGGCCTTGATTGATCGATTGAAGCGCAAGTATGGAGCCAACGTGGCGGAGGTGATCGCCTACGGGGAGCAGGTGCAGGCCAAGCTGGATGAAATTGAAAATCGCGACCAACTGCTGGCCGATTTGGCTGCCGAATTAGAGAAGGCCGCTGAGGGATATAAGGCTGCGGCGGAGGCGTTGACGGCACAGAGAAGCTCTGCGGCCAAGCGCCTGATGAAACGCGCGGAAGGCGAGATCAATCAGCTGGCGATGAAGGCGCAGTTTCAAATTGCGGTGACGCCCCAGCGCGAAGAGTCGGCGTGGAGTGGGCATGGCTGGGACACGGTGGAGTATCGCATCGCGACCAACCCTGGCGAGCCGTTAAAACCGCTCGACAAGATTGCGTCCGGCGGAGAGATGTCGCGTGTGCTGCTGGCGTTGAAGGTCAGCGTGGAAGAGAGCGCCAACTCCACGGCAAAAGGGAAGCATAAAACGCAATTGCCGCGCACGCTGGTCTTTGACGAGATTGATATCGGCATTGGCGGCAGCGCAGCCGAAGCCGTTGGCCAGAAGTTGAAGACGTTGGCACGGGGTCAGCAGGTTTTGTGCATCACTCACTTGCCGCAGATTGCCGCCTTCGCGGATCAGCATTTCCTGATCGAAAAACAGGAGCAGGGTGGCCGCACCAAGACCGGTGTCCGGCAATTGTCGAAGGACCAGCGACGCCAGGAAATTGCCCGCATGTTGAGCGGCGCACAGGTGACCGATACTTCTTTGAAGCACGCCGAACAGATGCTGAAGACCAGCGCCAAGTAGGCGAAGGAAAACAATTCCATCGACAAAAAAACATCGATTGCGATTTGGCTTTGGTCTGGTACACTCGCGCACGATGACGACATTTCGACTGCGGCCTCTCAATTTTCTACCTCTATTTTTGTGTGCTGCATCCATCGGCTGTTTGGCGCAGGCGGTATCGAGCCCCTCACCGCAACATCTCTTCTTCCGCGTCACCCTTGGCGCGCAGCAAGCCACGCCCGTTTCGGGGCGGCTGCTTCTGCTGATCAAGCCGGGAGCCAAGCTGGAAGATGTTCAGGTAAGCGAATTCCGTCCCTCCAGTATTTCCATTGCGGCCAAGGAT
>JAJYBW010000225.1 GCA_021778815.1 Acidobacteriota bacterium
TCAGAATACGGATCAAAACGCGAGCGCCCAGAGCAGCCCGCAGGGAGGTTCGTCGACTGCAGGCACATTCGCGCCCGTCTATGATTCGGAGCACCGACCCATTACGGCGGGCGGATTCGTGAAGACGGGGCCGGTCATCTTCGAGGACATTTCGACCAAGGCGGGCCTGACAAGCTGGCATCACACCATGGGGACCCCGCAGAAGAAGTACATCCTAGAAGAGACAGGTTCCGGCGTGTGCCTTCTGGACTACGATCACGACGGCTGGCTGGATATCTATCTGGTGAACGGGTCGACCTATGATGCGATGGATGGGAAAGCCGAGCCACCGCATGCCGCGCTGTTTCACAACAATCACGATGGCACGTTTACGAATGTTGCGAACCTTGCGGGCGTAACGAACGACCGATGGGGATACGGTTGCGCCGTAGGCGACTACGACAACGACGGCTGGCAGGATTTATACGTCACGAATTTCGGCAAGAATCGCCTCTACCACAACAACCACAACGGGACATTTACGGATGCGGCGGAAAAAGGCGGCGTTGCCCTCGGGAACTGGTCGACAGGGGCAAGTTTCGGAGACTACGACGGAGACGGACGGCTGGATCTGTTTGTGCCTGGATACGTTCACTATGACCTTGCACATCCGCCCCGCTCGACTGCTGCCGGACTCGGTTTCTGTCAGTATCGCGGAGTCGACGTGAGCTGTGGCCCCAGGGGGCTGGAAGGTGAGCCCGATCACCTATTCCACAACAACGGGGATGGGACGTTTACTGACGTGAGCGTTAAGGCCGGTGTGAGCGATCCGCACCATTATTACGGGTTCAGTTCTACATTTGTCGACGTGGACAACGACGGCAAAGTGGATCTGCTGGTCGCGAACGACTCTTCCTCAAATTATCTCTACATCAACAAGGGGGATGGCACTTTTGAAGATGCCAGTTTCTATTCTGGTTTTGCATTGAACCGGTCAGGACGGGAGACAGCCTCTATGGGATTGGCTGTCGGCGACTACAAGAATTCCGGGCGAGTGGGCATTTACACGACAACTTTTTCGGACGACTATAACACCCTGTTCGAAAATAAGGGCGGCGGCAATTTCTCCGAAATCACTTCACGAACGGGAATCGATGGGATCACTTATCCATTTCTGAGTTGGGGCACCGAGTTTATTGACTACGACAACGATGGCTGGAAGGATATCTTTGTTGCCAACGGGCACGTTTTCCCGCAGGTTGGTCAGCACAGTTGGGGTACCAGCTACGCGGAGCGTCCGCTGCTTTTCCATAATGTCGATCAGGGCAAAAATTTTAAGATTGTTCCGGCCGTCGAAGGCACGGGGCTTGCCGAAGTGATTCCGGCGCGCGGCGCCGCATTCGGCGACCTATTCAACAATGGGAAGATGGACGTGGTCATCAACTGTATTGACCACACCCCTGTGCTGCTGCGCAACCTCAGCCAGGATGCGAATCACTGGGTGGGAATTCAGTTAGTTGGAGGGGCAGGCAGTCCGCGCGATGCGGTCGGCTCTACTGTATATCTGACTGCGGGAGGAATTCGGCAACGTGAAGACGTCATGAGCGGAGGGAGCTACGAGTCTTCCAACGATCAGCGTCTTCACTTCGGCCTGGGACAGGCTACCGCTGTGGACTCGGTTGAGATTCACTGGGCCAGCACCGGCCGCGTTGAACGAGTCAAATTGCCCGGGGTTGATCGCTACTTTGTGGTCGAGGAAGGCAAGGGCGTTACACCCAGCGTGTACGATGGCATCGCGAGAGAATTGCCCGCGAGAAAGTGACATGTTCCTTAGCCATCCAGAAACCGACGTGGACATCGTGAAGGTCATGCCTTCTCATGATGATCAGCGACTGCGGCCGCTGCGAATGTTATTTCTCTTCTGGCTTCCGTTGACTGTGTGCCGGTTACAGCGCGGTTTTGCCGCTCTCTCCGGGGTTGTGATTGCCTGCATGATATTCAGCTCGGTTGCATTCGGGCAGGAACAGGATGCCGCGCGCAAGCAATACTCCAAAAAAATTGCATCGGACTACAACTACCGTTTTGGCAAGGAGCTTCCCTTCGCGCCAGGCAACCCGGAGGTTCAAGGCGGCGGCTTCATCCAGCCTGGTGCTTTTCCGGATGCTAAGTATTGCGCGCATTGCCATCAGGAGGCGTATCACCAGTGGCGTCAGGCGCTGCACTCGAATTCTTTTCGCGAGCCTTTTTACCGCACCAGCGTGAATCTGCTCAACAACACAAAGGGCATTGAATTCTCACGCCATTGCGATAGCTGTCACAATCCGATCGGCGTGCTCAGTGGCGCTCTCACTGAAAATTCGCAAGTGGACAGAAAATTCGATAACAACGGCCTGACTTGTATGGTCTGCCATTCGATCCAGAAACTGAAATCCACCAGCGGGAACGGCGGATACATTATGGGAGTTCCCTCCGTGATGGTGGATGAAAATGGCAACCGCATTCCTGGGGAGGTTCCATACGACGAGATCCTGAAGCATACGGACCGCCATTCTCAGGCAATCATGCAAGGCTTTTACCGGACGCCGGAGTTCTGCGCCGCATGTCATAAAGCGAACTTGCCGGAGCCTCTGAATGACTACAAATTCTTGAGCGCATTTACCACTTTTGACGAGTGGCAGGACTCGAAATTCTCGCACCGGAACCCGTTGACTTTTTATCCAGGAGACTTCAAGACCTGCCAGAACTGCCATATGCAGCGTGCACCGAACACGCTGCCGGACTATGGAGCGAAGAATGGAACCTTTGCATCGCATAGCTGGGCAGCGGGAAATACGGGAGTGCCGTTCTATTACGGCTTCGACGAGCAATTGGAGAAAACAACAAAATTTCTCCAGGCAGGAAACTATCTGAATGTCGATATCTTCGGGATAAAAATGGCCGGAAATAAGCAACTGATCGGGCCACTTGGATCGGTACCGATTCATATCGAGCCGAACGACGTCCTGGATGCCTATGTCGTCATCCAAAATAAGAACATCGGGCACTCGCTGATTCCGGAGGTCCGTGACCTGTATGAGGCGTGGTTAGAATTCGACGTCAAAGACTCCCAGGGCAAGGATATTTATCACAGCGGCTTTCTCAGGCCCGACGGGGAACTGGATCCTCGGGCCCACAGCTTTACGAATCGTCCGGTAGACAAAAACGGCACATTCGTCGACAACCACCAGGTCCAGACGATCCATTCGGTCGCGTATGACAATACCATCCAGTCGGGGCGATCGACGCTGGTTCGATACCGCTTCCGCGTTCCTGCAGACATCAAAAGCTCGATCAGCATCACTGCGAAAATAAATTACCGCCATTTCCGGCAAAGCTATATCAATAACGTGCTCGGCGAGAACCATCCAGCGTACCCGATTGTGGAAATTGCATCGCGCACACGCACCCTGCGGATTGGCGACAACTTGCCCACGGCGGCAGAGGCGAACGACAACCCTGACTGGATGCGCTGGAACAATCTGGGAATCGGCTATCTTGATCAATTGCAGTACGCGGCCTCAGTTCAGGCATTTGCAGAAGTGGTCAGGCTGCGTCCGGACTATGCCGACGGCTACACAAATATTGCGCTGACTGACATCGAATGGGAACAGTTCGGTCCCGCGCGGAAGGCAATTGACAAAGCGCTGCTGCTGAGTCCGAACAATGCTCGCGCCCTTTACTACAGGGCCCTGCTGGAGAGGAGAGCCGGTCAATCCGACGCGGAGCTTGCTGATCTTGAAGAAGTGGTGCAGCAATATCCTCAATCGCGCGATGCGCGACGCGAGTTGGGCATTACTTACTTCCAGCGGGATGACGATGAAAACGCGATGCAACAGTTCGAGGCGCTGGAGAAGATCGATCCGGACGATGTCGCGGCGCATTACAATCTGGCGGTTCTGTACCGCAGGATGGGGATGAAGAAACAGGCGGAGCAGGAGCAAATGCTGCTGCTTACCGAAAAGGTTGATCCAGAATCGTTGACCAGTTCGCTGGCATTCCTGCGCAGCCATCCGGACGTCTCCACCGAAAGCGTGCCATGGCACATTCATACTGACCTGCCGCAGAAAGACGCCGGCTCCGGCAAGAAAGGACCATAATCGCCGACCCGTTGTTGCCGTATTCGCTATTGCTGTCTGCGCGCTGCCGAGCAGAAGATCCCGGTTCAGCTTCGCAACGAGACCAGGAACGAAATCATTCGAAGGTAGAGACGATGTCACTCGTGAGTACCGGCCGATCAGACCACACCAGGAAATCTCCGGGTCTCGGCGTAGTCATCGCCCTGCTGGCCTGCATCGCGAGTGCCTATGGCCAAAATGCCGCGAACGCTCACCCTAAGGAATCATCGCTACAGCAACATTACAACGCGGCGGAAACTCTCCAGGGAAAAGGCGATCTCGCTCAGGCGGCGTCTGAGTACAAGCTGTTCCTCGCCGAAGCGCTGCATCAGATTGCTAACGGACGGGCGACTGTTGGTCGATACCCGGAGGCAGCTCCGCTTTTCGATCAAGCCCTCACGCTCACTCCCAACGATGCGGCCATTGAAATGGACTATGCCGAGGCAGCTTTGGATGCGCACGATTTTCTCAAGGCGCAACACCTGGCACAGAACCTGATCAACGCTTCGTCCAAGAGCGCGCGAGATCGACGGTCGGCAAAGCTGCACTGGCTTCTCGGCCAGGCGCTTCTGGGGATGGATAACAACAAGGCAGCCAGGGAACAGTTTGCCGTTGCAGCAACAATTGATCCCACGTTTGAGAATCAGTACGCCCTGAGCCAGGCCGATCTGGCGATGCTGGACAAGAAGGATGCGGCGAAAATATTTGCCAGGATGTTAGCTGAATTTGGCGATTCAGCGGGGATTCACATGGAGTTCGGGCTCGCCTATGGTAACGGCGACTTTCCCGAAGAGGCGATTCCAGAATTCAGGAAGGCATTGGCCAGGAATGACAAGCTTCTCGATGCCCACTATTCGCTCGGCGCTTCCTATCTCAGAAGGTCGGGTGACAGCGCCTTTCCGCAGGCCGAGGCAGAATTTCATAGGGAGCTCGCCATTCATCCGAATGATTTTCTGAGCGATT
Organism: Acidobacteriota bacterium; assembly: GCA_021778815.1. Taxonomy (GTDB): domain Bacteria; phylum Acidobacteriota; class Terriglobia; order Terriglobales; family Acidobacteriaceae; genus JAKAAZ01. The sequence goes on from JAJYBW010000225.1 coordinate 5,097, forward strand.
ACGAACTCGGTTACATCGCCATGAAGGAGCACCATCTACCGGAGGCCGTCCACGATCTGACTCGTGCTGCGACATTGAACCCACACAGCGACGATACATTCCTGCTTTTGGGTGAACTGTATAGCCAGCTGGGCAAACCCGCGGAGCAGGAGACGGCTCTGCGCAAGGCGATCCAGGCATGCACAGACCCTTCGAAGAATCACTACCAGATCCGCGGCGCCCATTACCAGTTGGGCCTCCTGCTGATACAACAGGGGAAGACCGATAAGGGCAAGAAAGAGATGCAAATCGCGCAGGACCTGCTGCTCGAAAACAGAAAACTAGACGTAGCCAACCTGGAGGGTAAGCCGATCCTTAGGTACCCGGCACGGAAAGCTGACAGCATAACCGATCCCGCCGCTGCAACGGAGGTAGAACAATTCGAGCAGCGGATGGCCCCTCCCGTTGCGGACAGCTTCAACAATTTGGGAGTTATCGATGCAGAAAGGGAGGATTACGTCTCCGCTTCGAGCGATTTCAAGCAGGCTGCCAAATGGAACCCGGAGATGGATGGTTTGGACTATAACTGGGGCCGCGCAGCGTTCGGTGCCCGGGACTATCGTCAGGCTGCGCTTTGTCTTAGCAGATATACGCAGATCCATCCGGACGACGCTCGTCCACGCGTGCCTTTGGGGATGAGTCAATTCATGCTGTCGGAATACAAGGACGCGCTCGACACCCTTGCTCCGTTACAAGCCCAGATGGACGCCGTGCCTCTGCTGGCCTATGCCTATGCCGATTCACTCATTAAGACCGGTGACACGGCCGAAGGAATCGACCGCCTTCTCCATCTAGAAGCGACCCATCCCGACTTCGACCTGGCTCCCGCAGCTCTTGGGTATGCGTTCGCCGGCCAGCACGAATATCCGAAGGC
>JAJYBW010000226.1 GCA_021778815.1 Acidobacteriota bacterium
TCAGGATCGCTGTCGTCAACCAATGTATTTAGAAACTCTGCAGCTTCCCAGATCGTCCTCTGCTCTTTCTGGAGCGGCAGATATTCACGCTCCTTGGCCTGGACGAAGTCGACAGTTTGCATGGCATGATTCTGGCGATAGAATTCCGCGACGCCTGGATGTACATCCGGATCGTAATTGCGAAACTCTTCCCGGTCCTTATTTTCCTTGTAGCGCGACGCGACAAAGTCATCCCAATCATCGAGATTCGCAAGCGGATTTTCCGCGGTCTGACGGTTCATCATGGACTCCGGCCAAAAGCGTGATCTGATCTTACTGTGTCAGAGAAGCGAACCGCAAATCAATTTCGTTGGGCAAAACATTGAGAACCGATGCGGGTTGTTCGTTGGAGCATCGGCGCGTACTGAGTGCGAGGCGTCCGCATTTGACGGCATAGCCCGGGCCACGTTGGCGATTGTCTAGTTTTCATCGATCGCTCAATCAGACTGCGAGACAAGTTCGTCCGAGAGCTTCTCCAGCGTCGGCACCATGTCATCCCCTTGCGCAGTTCCCCAAGGGCCATCCTGTTGCACCATGAAGATGAGAATTCTGCCTGTCTTCGTGTTGATCTCCATCGCATTATTAAATGCGCCGCCGTGGCCGAAGCCGTTCTTGGAAACAGACCAGCCAAAGCCGTAATCATGCTTCTCCATGCCGCCATTCTGCACGCTCGTCATGGCGTGCAACGATTCCGGCGAAATGTACCGCTTGCCATGCAGTGTGCCACCATTCAAAATCATCTGGCAGAATTTTGAGACGTCGGTCGCGGTTGAGAAAAGGCCGCCCGCCGGCATAGGATATCGGTGTTTCCGGTCGTTCAACGGATACGTCAGTTGATCGATCGGTAGTTCCACCAGCTTTTTAGTTTTCGGATCGAATTTGTAGGTTTGCGCCAGTCGACGCAGTTGTTCAGCATTGGGCCAGAAGGTGGTGTCGTTCATTCCAAGCGGTTTGAAGAGTCGCTTTTGCATGAACTTCTCATATGGCATGCCGCTGACAACTTCGATGATCCGCGCCGCAGTGTCGAGTCCTTCGTTCGAATACTTATAGTCCGTCCCCGGCTGAAAGATCAGCGGCTCCGCGGCAAAACTGCGCACTGAATCTTTCAAAGACATGGTGTCGAGAGCGCCCGGTTGAGCGCCGGATTTGAAGGGCAGCCCGCTGGTATGACTCAGGATCTCGCGGACCAGGATGGGATGATTCGCCGGGACCCGTTGGGATGATGACTGCGAGGCCGAGCCATTCTGTTTCTTATCGTCGGCAGTCACCCTGACCATCTGCCCGTGGAATTCCGGCAGATACTTTTCGACCGGGTCGTCGAGGTGAACCTTGCCTTCATCTACCAGCATCATGAGGGCGGTCGCGGTCATCGGTTTTGAAGTGGAGGCAATCCAGAACATCGCATTCGGCGGCATGGGCGACTTGTTTGCAAGGTCGCGATAACCGACGGCTTCAAGATACATGACTCGATCCCTGGTCGCTACTAACGTCACAGCACCTGCCAGTGTGTGGTCGTCTACCAACGGCTGCAAATACGACTGAATGGGATCCGGGTGTCGAGAAGGAACTGGGTTCTGTGCACCCATGAACGGTGAAAGGCACAACGCCGCCGCCAAAACGAGAACGCGTTGGACGAATTGTCCATCCTTACGAGTCATCCGATCGCTCCAAAACTTCTTAATTCCATAATCTCGTGTAATTCGAATCGCAACCGCAGTGCGACGCAGATCGCCTAACCATCGCCTAGCGTCACCGTGATCGCTACTTCTCGTTTCGCCCGATGTTGTGCCAACGCGCGTCGATTTCTTCGAGCGTGCAGCCTTTTGTCTCCGGTACCAGGCGATAGACGAAAACCCAGGCGATGATGCCGATCACCCCATAGAGCCAGAATGTCCACGCACGGCCCAGGGAATGCAGCAAGCTGAGAAACGTGAGTGCCACCAGCAGATTGGAGCCCCAATTTGTGACCGTCGCGATGCTCATGGCGCGGCCACGAATTTTCAGCGGATAAATTTCAGAAATCAGCAGCCAGAAGACGGGCCCGAGGCTAATCGCAAAACAAGCGACATAGACAGGCAGGCTGATCATTGCGACCCAGGCAACGATATTTGAGAGCGTCGGAGAAAGGAACGAGAAACCGAGCACTCCGAGACTGATGACCATCCCAAAAATTCCATAGAGCAGCAAAGGGCGACGTCCGACGCGATCGATCAACCGCAATGCAACCACGGTCAATAGAACCATGACGACTCCCACTCCCACCGTGGCCAGAATCGCAGCCGACGCAGAGTGAAGACCGGCAAACTGAAAAATGGTGGGCGCGTAGTAGAGGACAGTATTGATGCCGGTGAACTGCTGAAAGATCGCCAATCCGATGCCCACAATCAGCGGCCTTCGCATGGACGCGGCCAGCAGTTCGCGCCAGCCGCCTTCCTGCAATTGCAAATCCGCTTCAATGTCGGCCAGCTCGGTACCCACGTCGGTCGATTCGCGAATTCGCTGCAGTACGCTTCGAGCTTCCGCATTCTTTGATTGGCTCATCAGCCAGCGCGGACTTTCCGGAACAAAGAACAGGCCGACGACAAGCACCAGTGCGGGAATCGCCGCCAGTCCGAACATCCAGCGCCAGGCACGCGCGTCGGCCAGTCCATAATCGGCCAGATACGAAACCACAATGCCGATCGTGATCATTAGCTGATTCAGCGAAACCAATTTGCCGCGAATATTTGCCGGGGATACTTCGGAGATGTAGAGCGGAGCCGTAAACGATGCAATTCCGATGGCGACACCGACCACAACACGACCAATTGCGAGCCAGGCTGGCGTAGGCGCGAAAGCTGTCCCGATTGCGCCAATGATGAAGAGGATGCCGACCTGGATCAGAATCTTGCGGCGGCCAAACATATCCGCCAGCTTGCCGCCGAAGGACGCGCCGATCACCGCGCCCAAAAGAACCGCGGCGACAACCACTTCCTCTTGCACCCGGGTGAGCGAGAAGTCTTCCTGCACGAAGAGAATGGCTCCGGAAATGACGCCGGTATCGTAGCCGAACAGCAAGCCGGCCAACGCCGAAATCCACGAGACCATGGTGACGAAGCCGCTGGTCGCCGGTTGAGCAACGCCTGATTCTGGAGATGACAAGAATGGCCTCCGCCTTATTGCGATACGGCAAACCTTCACACGGGTCGTACGTCATGTTGAGAACTACGCATACTGATCGAGGATGAAGCCATACGTCTCGGTGATTAGTGTTTCACGTCCGAATACGCATCGGCGATGGCATTTTCGAGTCCGTTGAAAGGCCCGGATCCTGCCCCTCAGAAGCATACCTGAACTCGCCGATCCAATTGGCTACATCGCTGGCAGTGGGCTTTGGCTGGGAGCAAATATGTCGTCGAGCCGGTCCGGTGTCCCTTCAACGCGCTGCAGCGACGGGTAACGCATGCCATCGTAATAAGGCATGGAGATGGTCATATATTTCTTGTCTTCGCGAAATTGCAACTGCAACGGTTGCTTGTCTGCTTCCGCCGCCAGGATCGCATCTTTCAGCACCTTCGGATTATAGGCAGTGCCATTTACTGAGATGAGTTCCATGTTCGGGGTAATTCCGGCGTTGAATGCCGGGCTGCCCCACCAGACGTTGGAGATCATACCGGCGGGTCCGTGTCCGCGGCGAGATCCCATGGAGATGCCGAGGGAGGTGGAGAAATCTGCATATCCTAACTTCTCTAGCTCTTTCGACAGCCACTCCGTGGGCTTATCCGTGTACACAAGCTTGTAACCGCCCTGGGTAAATCCGTTCATTGGTACGTCGGGATGCAAATCGTAGACACGTTTCTGGAAGAAAGATTCCCAGTCATAGGGTGCAACTTCGTTCAGGTCTTTCACTACGTCACCGAGCGTGTACTGGTAGGTAATCATGCTGCCGTTGTAGACCCCGAGGAATTTCTTGCAGAAATCATCGAGCGATTTCTTACCGTCGGTTAACTCGCGAATTTTGGTATCCGCATCCAGCCGGATTAGCGCGCCTTCCATGTAGTAATCTTCCGGCCGCTGATAAGTGACCCAGCTGACGGGACGCCGCTGGGAGATGATGGGCTGATTCGTGGTATCGACCAGTGGGCGCCAGTCCCGACCGGGGCTGATGGCATAGTTCGCGGCGATGCGCGCGAAAACGTCCCGCGTCTGCTCCGGTGTGCGCATGCCGGCACGTGCGGTCAGCACGTTGCCCCAGTATTCCGTCATCCCTTCATAGACCCACAGCAGGTCGTCGCGCATGGGGACATTGAAGTTTGGAGTCCACAGGTCGGCAGGGCGACGGAATTTTCCGTTCCAGGAGTGCGTGTACTCATGCCCCAGTAGATCGCGCTCAAGGATGCCATTTGGCCAGTCGGTCAGGTAATTCGCAGGCTGGCCATCTTCGCTTGATTGGTGGTGCTCCAGTCCGACTCCACCCACTTTGTTGCTCATCAGCAGCAGGAAATCGTAGTGCATGTAATGGTGCGACCCATAGAGTTTGTCGGCTTCGGAGACTAGCTTCTTATGCTCTTCCAACTCCTCCGGAGTCATCTTCAGGTCGTCGGCTTCATCGGCAAACAGGTTCAGATGTACGATGTCGGTCGATGTGGGCGACAGGTCGACCCGCTTGAAGTAGAGCCCGGCGTACAGTGGCGAATCCACCAGAGTGTTGAGCGTGGTCTGTTGGAACTTGATGGTGTCGCCCTGGTCCGATGCTGTCTCGAGGGCGGTGGCGTATTTCCAGCTGCTTGGCAGCTTCAATGTAGTATCGACAGGAATATCGCGGGAAAAATATCCAGCTGGATACATCACGACTTCATTCCATTCAAGGTCTGCGATGGCATCGGAAATCTCAATGCGGCCGGCGCTGGGTTTGATCGGCGACAGGTAATCGAAGTCGAGCCCCACGGTCTTTGCGCCTGCAACGAGCGGTACGTGCAACGCGTAGACGTTCACGCGGTCGCGTACCCATTGCACGCGCTGGCCATCCACCATGGTGACGATCCCGCCAAGGCTCTCGATCGGCCCCCCAGGTTCATGGTCGCCCGGCAGCCATTCCGGATAGAGCAGCACCATCTCTTTGGCGCCCGGTTCTACCGGAATTTCCTCATGCACCTTTTCCACGCGGTCCACGATGTTGGTCAAGTCCACCGTTAACGCAATCGGGCCGACATAGGGTTTGTCGAGCGGGGCGACAATTGGCGGCGGCATCGGCACGGGCTGAGGCTGCGCTTGCGGTTTTGTTTGTGCCAGTGCGCAGCAGGTAAAGGCGGCAAAAGAGGCGATGAAAAGGCAGCCGGAATGCATCATGGCATCGAGTGTAATGGTTGGTGGAGTTGGTGTGTCAATCGCGACTGGTGCAACGTCTGCCTGATTGCTGCTGGATTGGCATAGAGGCGGTGGCGTCGCGGGTCAACCGAGCGACAAGGTGGGTGAAATTTCGTTGCTACTTCTGAGTAAGCGTATCGTAGGATTTTCTAAAGGGTGCAGTCTATCGCTTATCTTGCCATTGCCGTCCCGCAGCATATCCGCGCCATTGATCTGCTGATCGTCGTTCTCTATTTAGCGGGTATCACTTTCTTCGGCCTGCAATTTCGCAGCAAGGGAGATTCCCTCCGCAGCTACTTTCTGGCGGAACGCACCATCCCATGGTGGGCCATTTCGCTTTCCATTGTCGCGGCTGAAACCAGTACGCTGACCATCATCAGTATCCCGGGGCTGGCTTTCACTGGTGATTTTGGCTTTTTGCAGTTGGTCATGGGTTACCTTGTTGCCCGCGTGGTCCTGTGCCTGCTCTTTCTGCCCGCATATTTCCATGGAGAATTGCTCACTGCCTACCAACTGATCGATCAGCGGTTTGGTCCGAGACTGCATAA
>JAJYBW010000227.1 GCA_021778815.1 Acidobacteriota bacterium
CCCTCACACGCAGTAGAGGCTCTTCCGGAAAAACAGGCGTGCCTTCCGGAATGGCCCACACGTCTCCGGCGAACCGGAACTTGCCTAAATAATCAAAAAAGCCGTCGCTGATGTGACGAAAGACGGGTTGACGTCGCAGGTATTCTATCTCCTCAGGCGGAAAGCGAACCGTTGCGAGATAGTCGAGAGCTTGTTCGAGTCCCGCAGCAACCAAGTAGTTTCGTTGGGGCGGCAACGATCGGATGGATAGTTCAAAGCTGGCATGAATTGCGTCAGGAATTGTATGAGGTGTGTCAACCTACACGATAAACAGGGCAGTCAGGGCGCCATCATCGCGGATCACACAATTTCACGCCATAGACAATCTCCCCTTACCTGTCATTGCTGTGCCGACTTGAAGCACACGTCTTGAAATGGGTGCGACAAATCGCCAGAGTGGTACTCAGTGCTGAGACCTCTTGTTCTCACATGCTGGATCATGAAGTGGTGTCCAAAAACCTGGCGGTTGCCAGCCATCTTGGTGTCCATATTGCTTGCAAATCTGTATTGAGTAATTAACTGTGTTGAATGTGTTGAAAGGATTGAAAAATAGGAAAGTTTCGTGTATTCAATGGATAGCGGTATCTCGCTGGGTCGAAAAGGCGTGCCCAAACTCGAGGGTTCGAGTCCCTTCTTCGGCACCAATGATTACAGCTAAACTTTTACATCCCAGCTTAAGCCTCGGATACGACAAGGCTTAAGCTCTCTGGATACTCTTTCGCAGAGAGGTTTTGGTTGGCTTTATTGTATTGTGGTTCGCGGGGTGGGAGGGGGCTCGGTTAGACGCTGCCTGCCATCACGAGCGTCTTTCTCGAGCGTGGCTCTGGGCAGCGCTGCTGTTCGATCGCAACCCGAAAACAAGTTCCGACACCGATCTCGCTTTCGACAATCAATGTTGCCTGGTGCTGGTCAGCGATCCATTTCGCAAGTGCCAGTCCGAGTCCTGAGCCGCCCTGCTGGCGACTTCGGACGGAATCGACGCGATAGAAACGCTGGAAGAGACGAGGCAGGTGTTCTCCGGAAATTCCAATTCCAGTATCGCGAACCTCCAGCAGCACCCGCTCTGTATCCGCGGTTGCCCGCAATGTGATCGACCCGCCGGGCGGCGTATATCGGCAGGCGTTTTCAAGAAGGATATTGAGGAGTCGCTGGATACTTACAAGATCGGCGCGGATGAGTGCCGGAGCGCAGCAAGTTTCTACGTGGAATTCCAGCAGTGCTTGCCGCATGGAAGGACTCCAGTTTTCTCCGACCCGTCGCGCCAATCGACCGGCGTCTATCACTTCATAGTTAAGAATTTCCTTACCAGCATCCGCCCGAGCCAGCATCAACATGTTGTCGAGCAAACCTCCCATGTGGATGACTTCCTGTTGTAGGTTGGCAAACGACTCGCGATATTCTTCGTTGCTTCTGGGCGATGACAGAGAGGCATCAACTTCGGTGCGAATCAGCGCGACCGGCGACCGGAGTTCGTTGGAAGCATTGGCGGTGAATTCTTCAATATTGCGCTTGCCCGCTTCCACGCGGTTCAGCATTTGATTCAAGGTTGTAGAAATGTCGGAGAGCTCGTCGTTCACCGTGGAAACCGGAATTCTGAGATTCACGCTATGCTCGCAGATCTGGTGTGCCAGTCGTGCAAGGTCTGCGATTGGATTCATTGCCTTGCGGCTCATCCAATAACTAAGAAGGGCCGCTAGGAGCAGCAGTAACGGCGCCAGCATTAGAATGTCGCGGGCAAACAAATGCAGCAGAGCGGTCGATGCGGCTTGCGACCAAGCAGAGTGCACTGCCGGTGATCGTCCGGGCGCCAATGTTTCCGGAAAATCTTGCGCTGCGCTTACCAGGCTTTGCTGTAACAGAATCCAGGTTGCAGCACAGACTGCGGTTCCAGCGCAGGAGAGGATCGCGAAATACCAAAACGTGAGTCGGAGGCGAATCGGGAGAGGCGTCATGGCGCTACTTCCTTCGCTGGTACCTCCAGCGACCGTGTATCTGCATAGTAGGCGCTGGGATGCGCCACATGATGAAAGCCAGTTGAAAACCAGAGCGGAATCGGTTGCAGTATTCCGTGTCGGCTACGGTTCAGAGATGGTATGACACAAGGTTCAGAACCGATGCCCCCAATGGAATCAACTTGCTTGGATTTTACTCTGGGATTGATTCATCTGAACTACTCTCGGTGGTGACTTTCGGGAGGTCCCAGGTAACTTGCCGGCAACGGACCTTGGCTGACCACCAGTTTTTCCAGCACAACCCCGGGATCAACCATGCGAAATTTCAGCGTGTGATAGCCGGGTTTTGCGATCGTCAATGTTGAAGTGACTTTACGAACTCCGTCGCTGACGGCGGTGGCCCAGGCTGTCTCTGAGTCGTTGGCAAGCGCGTCCACCACCAGGGGCGGCTGATCATCGAACGAGATGGCATAGCGGAGCCCACGTCCCGGCACGAAGTTGAGCGTAGGCGCAAGAATTGCCTCGACCTGGTAGGCCCCGAGATCGAACAGATACATTTTGTAATCGAGCGATGCCGCGGGCTGGGGCGGCAGAACACTCGGCGCGGTAACTGGAATAATTGTCATCCCGGAAAGTGTCTCGCCGAAGTCGGGAAGGTTCGTCCAGTGTGCCGTGCCTTCGCTGGTTCGGCTGGTGAAATGCGCGGCTTCGATCGAGACATAATGATTGTTCTCCACAAATCCCTGTAGATCTTTCTGCGAAGGTGTCGATGGATTTGAAGCGACAATATGCACGGTGATCGCCGGACCGGAGCGCTGCGCAATAGAAACGGTACCTGAATTTTCGCCGGCAGGGACCCGATTCCAGTCGATGTGAATCAGCAGGCGCTGATCTTTTGCGACGGTTCCATGGTCGGGGGTCACCACGATCCAAGGATGATCGGCGCGCACGGTAAAGACGAAGGGATGATCTCCTTGGTCGAATACATCGATGAATCGTGTTTGTTGGTTATAGACGTCGAAGTTCGGCAGAGACAACGGGGCGCCACCGAAGCCAAGCGCGCGATCGGAAGCAATTGCGGAGCCCTCGACGGCGACACCCATCTTTGCACCAGATGTCGGTTGTACCTCGCTCACCGCGGGCATCGCATTTAACGGTGGTTGATTCCAGAAGGTATAGCCGATGTGAGTCTGGTCCATCATGTGGTTCCACTTTCCGTGAGCCAGTTGATGGTTGTACTCCGAGGAAAGCGCGGCGTCAGCTGCAAACAAAGTGCGTGCGCGCGTCGCCAGATCGTTCGCGCTAACGCGTCCCTGCGTCGCGTAGAGACGATTTTCCCCCGCCGTGATGTACAGCCGATTCACGATGGCCGAAGCTTTGACTGGATACAACACCAGTTCGAAAAAAGCATCACGGTACGCAGACGGAAGCTCCTGCTGGATACGTTCCGCTTCCTTCGTGATGGCTTGCCATTCGGAGTCCACGTGCTCGGCTTCTTGAAAATGAGTCAGGCTGAGGGTGTCCGGTTCCAGCTGCTCCGGCTTTCGGCGACCGTTGTACTTGGTGTATTTCGAGATGAGTTCCGCAATCTCCCCGGCATATTCGGATCCAAAATTCCGCGCCGCCCAAAGTTTTGTGTACGTGGAAAGATCGTCCTGACTCCATCGGCCGGGATCGCGGGCGTAATCGAGAAAAAATTCGATGGGGAATTCCATCGGCTTCAGGTCGCCCACGTTCACTACCCAGATGCGATTCGCCCCGTAGGCATGGGCAAGATCCATCTGCTCCCAGACCTTAGTGATGGGGTAGGTATTCAGCCATTTGTACGAACGGGGGTCGCCAACATAATCGAAGTGGTAATAGATTCCGGCGCCGCCGGGTCGCTTTCGCTCTGCGGGCGTGGGCAGCCGGCGAATGTTTCCCCAATTGTCATCACTCCATAGCAGGGTCACATCTTCGGGGACGCGCATACCTTTTTCGTAATATCCTTGCACCTCCTTATAGAGGGCCCATACCTGCGGGTCGGTAGCAAGCGTTGGTGTCAGGTTCTTCGCGATGATACTTCGTTGCGCGGCGATGATTTTTTCCAGCAACGCAATGTTATCGTTCGCCGACATCGGCTCATCGCCATTGCCGCGCATTCCGATGGTGATGGTGCTCTCCCAGTTTCGACCGCGCTGGATCCCGCCTTCCCAGAAGGCTTCGAGGTTTGCCGCATTCGTCGAGTAGTCCCACGGGCCCACACCGTGCTGCCGCCATTCGAGCCACGCACGCATCATGGGCTCGTGATGGGAGGTGCCCATGACGATGCCGTACTTATTCGCCAGCTTGCCGTTCAGTGGGTCATCTGCGTAGAACGCGCTGTTCCACATCGCAGGCCACAGGTAGTTGGCCTTCAGCCGCAGCAGCAGTTCAAAGACGCGCGCATAAAAATAATGGTTGTAGCCGCCGTATTTCTCATTGACCCACCCGGTCAGTGACGGCGCCTCGTCGTTGAGAAAGATGCCGCGATACTTTACCGCCGGTTCACCTTCGATGTATTTTCCGGGCTTGACGTACAGCGCGTCTCGATGCGGTACAGGCACATCCGCCCACCAATACCAGGGCGACACGCCAATCTGTTCGGACACGTCGTAGATTCCGAAGATTGTTCCGCGCTTATCGCTTCCGGCAATGACGAGAGCGCTGGCGATTCCGGGCACAGGCTTCGCAACCACCTGGATCAGGTTCGATTCCCATTTGCCGCGAATGGCATCTACATCAATTTTCTTGTTCTGGATGAGTTGATCGATGATGGTGCTGCTGCCGATGGTTCCGATCAGAATGATATTGCCGGGAAATGGGGCGCCATGTGTGATGTCGGGCGTCAACGTGGTGACGCGGCGGATATCGGATTGTAAATCGTGCGCCGCGCGAACGACACCGGGATCATCATTGGCGTCCACGTAAATCGGACTGGCATGGCCGTTTGCTGCAATGCGAAAGCTACCGGGCGATGCGGCGTGTTCGATGTATGGAGTTGCTCCAAGCGTGAATGCAAACAGGGAACTGCTGCAGAACACGACGATCAACAGCAACAGCGTTCGCATACGAACTGACTTGAATGCGGAAGTGCGTCGCGGACCCACCATCGCGCAGTATCTCCTCTCTTGCAATCTGTATGAGCCGTGATAAGTACTGCGCGGATTTCGGATGCGTCGATTATTTCGGCGTCCAGATGCGGAACTCTCCGCTGCAATGCATCAAGCTCATCAGGTACAGCATGCCGTCGTAATATCGCTGTTCTCCGGAGGGAATGGGTGCGTCCCAAAGTGCCTGCACAAATTGCTTCGCCTGCGGACCGTCGGCTGCGAGGCTGGCGACCGCATTAGTCGAGACTAAGCCGGTTGAGTGTCGAGCTTCGAGTTCGTGGCCATCCAGCGTGTATTGGTCTCCATATTTGGCAATTCCCTGGGAGAGAAAAAAATTCTGGATCCGGTTGCTGAGTTCATGCTCGTCGTTGGCCTTGCCCCACCAGGACCAGTCGACGGACCAGTTGCTCGCGGTTCGCCAGGAGTCGAAGGAAAAGTTGGCAGCCATGGGATTCCACTTGGTCCCGTGGGGTGTGCCATCGAAGTTTGCATAATCCGGAGCGAGGCCCGTCTTGGGGTTGGTGGCTTTCGGAAAGAACCCGCGACTCACACTGGCGGCTTCTGCCCAGAAAGTACGATCAGGTTCAGGACCCCACCGTGCCCACAATTCATAGAAGGCAGGTAGGTGATACGAGGGGTCGGTGAAATCGCCTCGGCCAATACCTGGCACGAAGCGAATCATTTTGTATTGCTCGTTCACCATGGTGCCGACAGTACGCGGCCCAAATTTGGTCGGTCCAGACATCACGGGATGATGCCGCATGTTTGTCAGGATGGCATCGGCCTGAGCCTTGTAGTTGTAG
>JAJYBW010000228.1:0-2451 GCA_021778815.1 Acidobacteriota bacterium
AATTGCCAAGGGTCACCTGGTCCGCGAAGTGGACGCGCTGGGCGGCGTCATGGGCGAGGTCACCGACGCCGTCGGCATTCAATTCCGCTTGCTGAACACGTCTCGCGGGCCTGCCGTCTGGTCTCCAAGAGCACAATGCGACAAACAGCAATATCGCGTCAAGATGCGTGAAGTTCTCGAATCGCAGCCGAATCTCTTCATCAAGCAGGCGGAAGTCGTCGAAGTCGTCCTGGAAGATCTGCCAGATGCAACATCCGGAACGCCACATCGCATCGTGCGTGGGGTGAAGCTGCGCGACGGACGCATCGTCTACGCCGGAGCCACGGTCATCACCACCGGCACATTCTTGAATGGCCTGATCCACTGCGGCGAAGAGCATTATCCCGCCGGCCGCAGCGGTGAGCCCGCCGCCGTACTGCTCGGCGAATCCTTGAAGCGTTTGGGCCTGCGCAATTGCCGCCTCAAGACAGGAACACCGCCCCGCATCGATGGCCGAACCATCGACTGGTCGAAGTTTGACGAGCAACCCGGCGACGCCGAGCCGACGCCCTTCAGCTTCCGCACCGAATCCATTACACGCCCGCAGATCAGTTGCCACATCGCCTTCACCACGCCGGAAACCCTCGCCATCATTCGCGAGAATGTGCATCGCTCGCCCATGTATTCCGGACAGATTCAGGCGACCGGCCCACGCTACTGCCCGTCGATTGAAGATAAGGTCGTCCGCTTCCCAGAAAAGTTGCAGCACCAGCTTTTTCTGGAGCCGGAAGGCCTGCACACACATGAGGTCTACATCAACGGCATGTCCACTTCCCTGCCCATGGATGTGCAGGCCGCCGTGTTGCGCTCCATCCCCGGCCTGGAAAACGCCGAGATGCTGCGCCCAGGCTACGCCATTGAATACGACGCCATCGACGCAACCGAACTGGATCATGCACTGGCGGTCAAGAGCATCGCCGGTCTCTATCTCGCCGGACAAATCAACGGCACCTCGGGATATGAGGAAGCTGCCTGCCAGGGGTTGATGGCCGGCATCAACGCGGCGCTCCACATCAAGGGCGAACCAGCATTCGTTCTCGGTCGCAGCGAAGCCTACACCGGCATCCTGATTGACGATCTGATCAGCAAGGGAACCAACGAGCCCTACCGCATGTTTACGTCGCGCGCGGAATATCGCCTGCACCTGCGCATCGACAATGCCGATCGCCGGCTCACTCCTTATGGCCGCAAGCTTGGCTTGATCGACGATGGCGCGTGGACTGCATTCGAAACCAAGCAGGCCCGCATGCAGGCCTTCGCCAAAATGCTGGGCACGCAGAAGCCCGACCTGGAGCGATTGTCCGCGAACTCGCCGGAACTTGCAGGCAAGCTGAGCAGCGCCGTGGGCCAGACCTACGCGCAATTGATGAAGCGGCCTGAGATCACCATCGAGTCCCTGCGCACCACGTTGCCAGCCGACCTGGAGCAGGCGGCCGCCACCGCCTCCAGTAAAGACGCGATCCATTTGGAAGCCATTCGCGCCGCCATGTCGCAAAGTCATGTTCCGGCGCACGTGCGGAATGAGTGGAAGGCGGTCGAGACGGAGATTAAGTACTCCGGCTATCTCGACCAGCAGCGAAAGTCGATTGAGCGGATGAAGGGCGCCGAGCACCGGGCCATCCCTGCCTGGTTCGATTACATGGCCGTCAGCGGGCTGTCACGCGAGATGCAGGAAAAGCTGCTGCGCGTTCGTCCGGGAACCATCGGTCACGCCAGCCGCATTCCAGGAGTCACGCCAGCCGCCCTGTCCCTGATCAATATCTACATTGAAATTCAAGGTCGCAACGCCGCCGCCGCGACCGCCTAGAGACCGTTCAGCCCGCAAACCTCGCTAGACTTTATCGGTGAGTGAGGTATGTGGGATTCAAGAACTACAGTACTTCACCCGTCCCACTTTGAATCTCCCTTTGTTCCGCCTGCGAAGGCGGGTCAGGTTCGTGCTCAATCATGAGCCTGAATGCAGAAAGTGTCTGTCGTCCCATAACTTCATCGACCAAACCTAGCCAATAGGCATCAGTCGCCGTCAGCTCATTCTCGCCTTCTTGCAGCGCGTGGCAAAAAGCAACGAAAAAGGACAACACTGGCTGCAAAAACGGACGAACCTTTTCGATCATCTTGCTGTCTCTCGCGGACTCGTCGGCAATCTCGTCGAACTCCTTGATGTCTTCCCGCGAAAGAGCGAATCTCCCATAGGTCTTGCACCACTCGAGCAAGCGATCGGACACTTGGGTATCCAAATACTCGTTTAAGATGAAGAAGTCATCGGCAACCCGTGCGATGCCGCCGTCCTTGAACGTCCATGCGGAATCCGTTCCATTACTTGCGATTTCAAAATCCACAATCGCCTTGATTCGACTTCCTTCAATCTTCGCCTGAGAGTCGTTCGAATTGGGCGCTATTGACTGTTGCGTC
>JAJYBW010000228.1:2461-5866 GCA_021778815.1 Acidobacteriota bacterium
GTCACGTAGTTCAGTAGCGCTTCGTAGCGACCGTACCGAGAGACTGCTCTGCCAAAAACCTTTTTGGCTTTCTCGGACAACTTCCGAGAAATTAACTCCAGAAAACAGTCAACGTCGGACAATACCTTATCAGGGTTCTCCTTGCGGATTTCGTTAAACCTGCTCTTCAGCATCGTGAAACGGTACATAAAGCGAAACTCTATTTTTCTTGCTAGTTCCATCGCATAGAAGTCATTGGTGACCCTAAGATAATGCGCCATCATTGAAGTTTGCTCAGCGGTCGCCGCGCGCAAGGGGGTGCGAATTCCGTGATATAGAATGGTACTGCCAGGATATGCCACGGCGTAATCCCCAGATGCCAGCAAATCGGCAGCTGCACTAGCAGCTCTCGCAGTCACCACTGTGATGATTTGGCAGGCGCCCGCAAAGTTCTGATCGGAAGAATTCAGGAGCCGGAGGATGGCTTCCATACTCGCAACGCTGCCACCCGGACTATTCACTATAAAAACACTAATGGGGTCGCGGTTCTTGCTCTGGAGGGCCAATATCTGCGGCGTGACTTTTGACACCTGTTCATCGTCGATGGCGCCGTCTAAGTAGATGGCACGCTCGGGATCAGGCCTGAAAGAAGAGTTAGGGACGATCAATTAGGTCACCTTACAGCATGTGAGCCGGAGTGCTCCAATCGGCTGCCCCGTAGCTCCTGCTTCTTTACGCTTATCTCTTCTTCGACATCGCTAAAAAAATGCGACAGATCAGACCCATATTTTCGATATATTCGTTCGACGGCATCACTGATGTTTGCGGTGTTGGCTTTCGGCGGAGTTTCATTCACCGACCGGTCGGCTGCGTCTTGCGCTGTACTATCCAACATTTCTGTCATTGGGTCCTCCCTGTTTCACAGCTTGACCGCTGTTTGATCAATGGCAAGTCCGACACTTGGTTTTTATTCCGCTTCTCGGATTGTGGGCTCGCGAAAACGGCCTTCTCATTAATCAGATGCCAGAAATAACAGGAACATTCACTCTTCACGTCCGTTAGGGACTGCTTGCCGTCCCTGAACTAGTGCTGCTGAAGTCTACCATTATCGTTTACCGGATTACGTTGCCACCTGCCTGATTAAATGCCACTGAGCGTAATCATCGGCTTCTCTCTCTGTTTGCAATAGGTTACGGAGGTCACAGCCTCTACTGTTGCGGCGGTGCGGTCGAAGTTGATCCCGGGCTGGAAGTCGATCCGGTAGGTGCACCAGAAGGCGTGTTTGTTCCTGAGCCGGAATCAGCGTCGGAATTATGATGCATGCCGGGGAAATGGAATCCCAGGTCGTGATTCAAGGGCTTTGCCGGAGCATCGTTTTCTGGCTTCTTTTTACCCTTCAACACGGGTTCCTGAATAATCGTTCGCTGAGAATTGATGCACTGCCAGGTGTTCCGCGCACGCACATAAACCTGGCTGAACACTCCGCGCTCCGTCTTCGATTTGATGCGGCTGAGTTTGCTCCCCTGAAACAGGCGGTCATAGGTTCCATTCACCACCGCAACATCCCCGACCAGGCGAACGCTCACGACCTTCTGCGTCAACTGGAAACGCGGCGCATCCTTCATCATCATCTCGGAAATCTGCTGATCTCTGTTGGTCACGCTGCCGGTGTCGGAAATGTCGATAAACTGGGGAGCCAGCACCAGCTCCAGCGCATATTGGTCATGCTGATAGACCGCTTCGTCCCAACGGTCAGCCACCTTCTGCAGATCCGCGACATTCTGCACCATTTGCCCCTGCTGCGCGTTCGATTCCATCGGCAATTGTGCGCGTGAGACGGAAGAGGTTGCGAGAATAACTCCAAAGACCAGGCCGGGCAAAATAAAATGCCGGGGAAAAGTAAGAAACCGCTGCATCGTCAAATCGATAACTCCTGGTGCGGCATTCAGGCCAACGGATCGGTCGCCGCGGCGACTGCCGGAACGCTTATTTGCCAGACACTATAGATATGATACTGCGCAACTGGGTTTTCCACTTTGGAGCGAGGATATCCACGAGCGATTGTTCGAGCGGGTCAAAGCCGCCGAAAGCTACACTGATAACCAGTGGCCACCCTATCGCAAATCTCGCTCGAACATGGACTGCCTGCCAGCGTGGAGGCCGAGCGCACCATTCTGGGCGCCATCCTGCTCGATAATGCTGCCTACAGCGAAGCCGCCGAGCGTTTGGTTGCAGACGACTTTTCTCTCGACTCGCATCGCCGCATTTACGCCCGCATGGGCGAACTGATCGACGCCAATCGCGCCGTCGACATCATTACCCTGAGCGAAGAACTGGACCGCCAGAAGGAACTGGAGTCGATCGGCAATCGAGCCTACATTTTTTCCCTGACAGAAAATCTTCCGCGCCGCCTCAGCATTGAAGACTATGTCCGCATCGTCAAAGACAAGTCCATCCTGCGACAGTTGATGGGCATTTGCTCCACCGCCCAGGCCCGCTGCGCCGATCAAAGCGAAGACGCTCTCGAAGTCTTGAACGCAACCGAGTCGGCCTTGCTGGAAGTTTCCGAGCGCGGCATCACCCAGGGATTTTCCAGCATTCCAGAAATCGTCAAAGGCTCCTTCGGCTCGATCGACAATCTCTACAAAGAAGGCCGCGAAATCACCGGCCTGGCCACGCACTACCACGAGTTCGACCGCATGACCAGCGGTCTGCAACCGTCGGAGTTGATCATCATTGCAGCCCGCCCTTCCATGGGAAAAACTGCCTGGGCCATCAACATCGCGGAAAACGCTGCCGTCCGCGACGGCAAAGTGGTGGGAGTATTTTCCCTGGAAATGTCGAAGGAAGCGCTGCTGCGACGCATGCTGGCTTCGCAATCCATGGTGAACATGCGCCATATTCAGACCGGATTTCTGACCCGCGACGACCGCGACAAACTGGTCAGCGGACTGGAACGCCTCGCCGAAGCGAAGATGTTTATTGACGATACTCCCGGCATTTCCCTCGCCGAAATGCGTGCCAAAGCACGTCGTCTCCGTCAGCAGGGTGGCGGCAAGCTCGATTTAATTGTCATTGACTACTTACAGTTGATGAGCGCCGGCAGCGGCGGACCCAATGGCCGCCGCCCCGAAAATCGCACTCAGGAAGTCTCCACCATTTCTCGCGGACTCAAGGCCCTCGCAAAAGAAATGCGCGTGCCGGTCATCGCACTCTCGCAGCTCAGCCGTGCCAGCGAGCAACGCGGCGGCGACAAGAAACCGATGCTCTCTGACCTGCGCGAATCCGGCTCCATCGAGCAGGATGCCGACGTGGTCGCCTTCATTCATCGCGACAGCTACTACAATCGTGACGATGACGGTGGCGAAGATGCCGAATCAAAAAATCAGGCGGAAATCATTATCGCCAAGCAACGCAACGGCCCCA
>JAJYBW010000229.1 GCA_021778815.1 Acidobacteriota bacterium
TCGCGCGAGCGTCCTGGCTCAATTGCTCGAACGGCGACAGCAGGATGAGGCGCACTTGCTTGCCGCCAGCCTGGAGATGCCGCGCAGCCACCAGGCCATCGCCGCCGTTGTTGCCCTTTCCGCAGAGCACCAGAATGCGCTCCGCCGCAGGAAACTGCTGCGCAATAAATTCGGCGACTCGGGAACCGGCGGCTTCCATCAGGTCCTGCCAGGAGAGGCCAACTCGCTCGACGGTGCGTTCATCGCACTGGCGCATTTCCGCTGCGGTCAAAACATCCATGTTGCCGTTGTACGCGAAGGGCTGTGAATTATGCAATTGGCGAGCGCTTTCGGAGGAATGACCGGTGACTCTAGAATCTTGAACGGAAGCGGTTGGCGCGGTTGAATTCTTCACGGAGTTCGGGATGCTTGAGATTTTCGCGGATGGAGGCAAGACGCTGTTCGAGCGCCAGCAGGGCGGCGGCGATGGCCTCGTCGTTGGTTTGCGCGATATCGCGCCACATGGAATAAGGACTGGCGCCAAGGCGCGTCATCTCATGCATGGCGCGGCCGCCGATAGCGCGCAGCTGCGCGGAAGGGTTGGCGAGATTTCCCTTTTCCTTGTCATCTTCGGGGAAAGTATCCTCAAGCAGCGAGGCTAATGCGGTTCCCAGCATTTGCGGCAGATGACTGGCCCAGGCGCAGACTTCATCGTGACGAACGGGATCGAGATCCCACATGCGGCAACCCATGCGCGCAACCCAGTGCCGCCACTTGTCGGCACGCTGCTCACCCACTGTGACACTCGCGCGCGCTTCATTCACTTTTTCAGGAGACGTGAACAGCCAGACCGCGCCATGAAAAAGACTCGCGTCCGCGTTGGCCGCTCCAAACACTTCTTTGCCTGCCATGGGGTGACCGGGAAGAAAACAGGCTGCGCTGGGAGAGGAAAAAGCCTCAGCCGCGAGCGCACAGATTTTTCGCTTGGTGCTGCCGACATCGGTGACGAGCTGGTGCTGCTGCAGGACGGGAGCGAGCCGCTCGATCCATTCCAGGATGCCGAAGACCGGCGTGGCCAACAGAACGCAATCCGTGTCGCGCGCGGCGGCCAGCGGATCGGAGGCGACAGAGTCGATCGCGCCCTTGTCGCGAGCCGTCTCGGCTTCTTCTGGAGAGCGATCCCATCCAACGATGCTGCCGGCGAATCCATTGGCCCGCAGCGCCAGCCCGACGGAAGATCCGATGAGTCCCGTGCCAAGGATGGTGATGCTCTGGATGGATTCGGCCACGCTTTATCTACACTTCGACGTGCAGCGCAGCTTCGTGGGCGCGCGGGCCAATGTTGCGCCCAACCGCGGTAGCGATAATGCGCAACTCGTCCATCAATTTTTCAAACTGCTGCGGGAATAGCGATTGCGCGCCGTCGGAAACAGCCTTATCCGGATTGGAATGCACCTCCATCAGCAGGCCGTCGCAACCGGCCGCGACCGAAGCTCGCGCCATGGCCGGAACCATATCGCGTCGACCAGTTCCGTGCGACGGATCGCCCAGCACCGGTAAATGGGACAGATGCTTCAGCACTGGCAGCGCGGAAATATCCATGGTATTGCGGGTATAGGTTTCGAAGGTGCGGATGCCGCGCTCGCAGAGCATCACGTCATAATTCCCGCCCGACAAAATGTACTCGGCAGAGAGCAGAAGTTCCTCAATGGTGGCCGCGATACCGCGCTTCAACAACACTGGTTTGCGAATCAGGCCAAGTTCGCGCAGCAGGTTGAAGTTTTGCATATTGCGCGCGCCCACCTGCAGGACATCGACATAGGGAAGCATCAGTTCGATCTGAGAAATCTCCATGACTTCGCTGACGATCAGCAGTCCAGTGGCATCGCCCACCTCACGCAATAGCCGCAGACCATCGAGTCCCATACCTTGAAAGGAGTATGGCGAACTACGCGGCTTGAACGCTCCGCCACGCAGGAATTTCGCGCCAGCATCACCCACCTGGCGCGCGATGGTGAACAACTGATCGCGCGACTCAACCGAGCAGGGACCGGCCATCACCATGACCTCTTCGCCGCCCACAGTGACTCCGTTGGGAAAGCGAATGACGGTGCCCGAAGGTCGGAACCCTCGACCGGCGAGTTTATACGGCGAAGTGATGCGGTGCGCTTCGGCGACCCCGGCCATCACCTGAAAATCCTGCACATCAAAGCTGGCCGGCTGGCCTACACCCGCCAGAACGGTTTGCTGCGTGCCGGTGGTGCGATGGACGTTGAAGCCAATCTCGACCATCCGCGCCAGCACATGCTGGATCTCTTCCTCGGTGGCGTTATGCAACATAGCGACAATCATTTCAGTTCTCGTTTCGTCGTATTTTCTACTTTGCTGCCTATCAGCGGATCGTCCGCCAACGCCGTTGCCAATTCGTCCTTTTGCAGGGTCCGCATCACATCGATGATGCGCTCGTAGATATGAGTCAGTTCCATATCCGGTAGCGGGCCTGGATTGTTTTTGCGCACGTTCTCAAAAATTGTCATTTCCCGTGTCGGCTCATAAATCGGCAATTCGGTTGCGCGTTTCAGACGACCGATGGCCTGCGCCGCGGAAGCACGTTCGCTGATCAATCGTACGATCTGGCGGTCGAGCTCATCGATCTTCTTACGCCAATCTGCAATATCCATGTAGCACCCTCAAGACAAGTTCACAGAGTTAATTGCGGAGGCCCGGTGAGGTTCCCTGCCCGAAAAAAGATAATGATTTCCATCCTAATTGACTGCGAACAATTTTTCAGGAAACCGAACTCTCGCTGGCGACCGGAGCGCGCAGCTCAGCAATAAATTTGCCTACCGCAGCAGGCGCCTGGTCTGCACCAGACTGTTCGATGAGGGCAACAATGGCGCTGCCAACAACGGCGGCATCGGCATATTCGGCGACCACGGCTACATGCGATGCGTTGGAGATGCCGAAGCCCAAAGCGATCGGCAATTTGGTATAGCGGCGCAGTCGTGTGACCAGTTCGCGAGCGTCGCCGGCGACCTGCTGCTGCGTACCCGTGATGCCGACGCGAGATATGGCGTAGATAAACCCCTCAGAAAGTTCCGCAATGCGCTCCAGACGAGAATCCGGACTGGTCGGCGCGGCAAGAAAGATCGGCTGCAGGTGATGTTTTTTCAAAGCGGCGCAATATTCCTCCGACTCTTCGGCGATCAAGTCGGTCACCAGGACGGCGTCGACGCCAGACTTTTCCGCAGCCGCAGCAAAAGACTCCAGACCCATTCGCAAGATGGGATTCAGATAGGAAAAAATGACCAGGCCGATGGAAGGACGCTGCTTGCGAAGCGAGCCGGCCAGGGCCAGAACGTCCTCCATGCGGGTTCCGTTGCGGACTGCCCGTTCACTGGCGCGCTGGATGACGGGACCATCCGCCAGCGGATCGCTGAAGGGGACACCCAGTTCCAGCACATCTGCGCCGGCATCGATGGCGGCCAGCGCAATTTTCCTGCTGGTTTCAATATCTGGATCACCGATGGTGAGATACACGACCAGGCCAGGTTGATGGTGAAATTGAATGGCCATCGATTACGCCCCCTGCAACTTCAGCTCGCGCGCCAGGATGCCCATATCCTTGTCGCCACGACCGGAAACATTGATCAGCAGAATATCGTTGCGGCTCATGGCGGGGGCGATCCGTATCGCCTCTGCCACCGCGTGAGCACTTTCCAGCGCGGGCAGAATTCCTTCCGTGCGAG
The DNA here is from genome assembly GCA_021778815.1 of Acidobacteriota bacterium. GTDB lineage: Bacteria > Acidobacteriota > Terriglobia > Terriglobales > Acidobacteriaceae > JAKAAZ01. Next base: position 3,729 of record JAJYBW010000229.1, read on the forward strand.
CCAGTCGTACCGTGGCCTGCAAGGCCGCCTCATCTGAGGCTGACACATACTCGGCACGGCCTGAATCGTGGAGCGCCGCATGTTCCGGGCCTACCGATGCATAATCGAGGCCAGCGGAGACGGAATGAGTGTTCGAAATTTGACCCGCGTCATCCTGCAACACGTAGGAGTACGTTCCCTGCAGAACGCCGGGTACGCCACCTTGAAACCGCGCCGCATGCTCGCCAAGTTCGTGGCCTCGGCCGCCAGCTTCCACGCCGATCAAGCGAACATTCTTATCTGGAATGAATTCGTAGAAGGCGCCGATGGCGTTGGAGCCGCCGCCGACACAGGCCAGCACCGCATTCGGCAACCGGCCTTCGGCCTCTAGAATTTGCTGGCGCGCCTCGACGCTGATGACCCGTTGAAAATCGCGCACCATCGTGGGATAAGGATGAGCACCGAGCACACTGCCCAGAAGATAATACGTGGTGCGCACATTCACCACCCAGTCGCGCATGGCTTCATTGATGGCGTCTTTCAGTGTCGCAGAGCCGGCAGTGACGCTTCGGACTTCGGCGCCGAGCAGGCGCATGCGGTAGACGTTCAACTCCTGCCGACGCATGTCCTCCTGCCCCATGTAGACGATGCATTCCATGCCCAACAGCGCGCACACAGTTGCAGTGGCCACGCCGTGCTGACCGGCGCCAGTTTCTGCGATGATGCGACGCTTGCCCATGCGACGCGCCAGCAGGCCCTGACCCAGGCAATTGTTAATCTTGTGCGCGCCGGTGTGCAGCAGGTCTTCGCGCTTGAGGTAAATTTTCGCGCCACCCATGGAGTCAGTCAGCCGAGAGGCATAGTAGAGCGGCGTTGGCCGACCCGCATAGTGGTGCAGAAGATAGGACAGTTCGCTGGCGAAGGCCGGGTCACGCTGCGCGTCGGCGTAGGCAGCCTCAAGTTCCTGCAAGGCAGCCATCAAAGTTTCGGGCACGTAACGGCCGCCATAGGCGTCGAAGCGACCGGGCACGGTTGCAACCGGAGGCATTTCAAGCTCAGTTCGATTCTGTTCTGCCATTCGATCCTTCTATCGTTGTGCCGCGTCTGCAAATTCGACGGCTGCTGCGCGAGACACACGGATAAACTGCTTGACTCGCGGATGATCTTTTTTGCCGGGAACACTTTCGACTCCACTGCAAACATCCACTCCCCAGGGTTGCATGGTGTGGATGGCCTGGCGAACGTTGTCCGGGTGCAAGCCGCCGGCAGCAATCAAATGAAGATTTGCTGCATGCCGATGGAAGGCATCTTGCGCCGCACCCCAATCAAACGGAATGCCCGTCCCGCCGACTCTATCGCCTACACGCGTGTCGACGAGCACGACGGTTGGGTCGTCATCGGTAATTGGCTGCGCAGCCAGCGATTGCAAGCGGCGCGCGAAGTTGGCGGAATCTCCATCGTAGGGCACAACGTGCACCATGCGCAGAGATGCTGTCAACTTCCTCAGCCGCTGACGCAAATTCGAGACATCGGAATCAGAGTATTCGCGGTGGAGTTGCACTCCCGTCAATCCTGCAGCCTCAACGGCGGAGACAATTTCATCCGCCGGAGAGTCTACGAACACTCCAATCTTCTCGACGTTGGAAGGGAGTGCGCGGGTAATTTCGCGGACAATCTCCGTTGTAACGCGGCGTGGGCTGGCAGCAAAAACAAAGCCGACGGCATCCGCCCCGGCGTCAACTGCGACCTTTGCATCTTCCAGCGATGTAATCCCGCAGATTTTTATCCACATAGCGGCCGCCTTAGGCGGATACCTCAGCCGGCGCGACCGGGGCAGAAAGCAAGCGCGTGAGAGCCAGTTCCGGATTCGCTTGCCGCATCAGCGATTCGCCGACCAGGAATGCATTGAATCCAACTGCCCGAAGACGCGCGATGTCGGCGGCGGTGTGAATCCCGCTTTCCGTGACCCGGGCGATACTCTGCGGCAAGCTCGCGGCGAGCTCGATTGAAGTCTCCAGTCGCACCTCGAACGTGTGCAGGTTGCGATTGTTCACACCAATCGCATCGCAGCCAAGATCGAGCACTCGCGCCAGCTCTTCACCATTGTGAACTTCACACAGCACATCCAACTGCTGCGCGTGGGCAGCGTTCGTCAGC
>JAJYBW010000230.1 GCA_021778815.1 Acidobacteriota bacterium
CCCGGGGCTATCGAAAATTACGGTTCACTACCTCGGCGGCGTCGCGGGGCTTTATCTGGCAGCCAATGACGTGCTCTACCGCCTCGACATCATCAACCTGACGTTCGTGCTGCTGGTCATTTTCCTTTGCTGCGCGTTCAGCTTTCAGTCGATTACGGCGGGAGCGCTCTTCATCGTTTCGTGCGTGATGGCAAACTTCGGCGCCTTCATCTACATGAATGCGTTCAACATCGGACTGACTATCGATACTATCCCGGTGATCTCGCTTGGAATCGGCCTTGGTGTTGACTACGGCATTTATACCGTCGCCCGCATCCGCGACGAGGTGATGGGCGGGGCGTCAATCGATGAGGCGGTTGAAATCGCACTAAGCAGCACCGGCGCTTCGGTCTTCAGCACGTTCGCCGTGATGATCGGCGGGATTCTACCGTGGGCATTTTCGCCGCTGCTGTTCCACAACGAGATGAGCGTGCTGCTGATTTTCCTGATGGCGACCAACATGATCGCGGGAGTGTTGATTCTGCCAGCCTACATTGCATGGCGTCGGCCCTGTTTTATCGTGCGCTATGAAGCCACTGGCGGAGCGAAGGGCCGGATGGCACACGCAACGGCCAGTTGATTACGTTGACATGTCTGCTTGGCGGCCGCCGTCCAGTTACCTACCGCAAGCGCGGCGGGCAGGATGAGGTCGCCTGCTATTGGCATTACTTACGAGGGTGACCAAATAGCGAAGAGTTCTGCATCCACGCCGCCCCTGTTTTCGAAGCGGTGTGGTACTATTGCCTTTATGTGAAGCGTGTCCCCCTCGCGGAGAACCTCTTGTTTGCCGCGCACCCAAAAATCGACAGTTCCCTTCTTACAGATGAATAAAATCTCCCCGCTGAAGCCGAGAGGCCTGCCACTACGGCCCCGGGGGGGGATCTTGGCCAGATATGCCTCCATCTTGGGCTCCTGAAGAGCTTCAGCGATATTCTGAATCCGGATGCGAGATCCGGTCGAGTGTGATTTGGCGGAATCAGCGCGGATTATTCTGACATCAACCGGACTGTCATCTTCACCAAGCAAATGGCTCGCGCGCAGGCGCAGGGCCTTGGTAACCTTAACGAAAATTTCGATCGACGGTACTAATCGTCCTGCCTCAATCTTCTGAATCGTAGCTGCTGACACTCGAGCTTGCTCGGCAAGCTTGCGAAGGGTCAGTCCACGCTCTAGGCGTGCACGCTTCAGACGTTGGCCGAGGCTGTCAAAATTTCCTTCCGCGCTTTCTTTGGAGGCGCGCGGCGTCGAAATCGCACTGTTCAAGGTTTCAATTTCCGCCAAATGTTTGGCCATATTAATTGCGAGTTCTGTTGGTACTGCAAACCGCTCCACGTCCTATATCGGAAAATACAGGTTCGAAAGGTGCTTTATGTTTCATCACGAGAATGCTTTAGGGTACCAGAGAAATCACTCTCCATGAAATCCCACCTAACGATGCCCCGTTCGCGAATCACGTAAACATCGCCCTCATTGGATTCCAAAACAAGTCCGCATTCTTGTCTCGAATCATACCATTCCTGTTTCTGATTGAAGACAGAAAAGGATTTTGATAGAAGGGGTGTATAACGCACGCCAGTTGTGGCGCGTCACCAATCGGTTGGCGCCACGCTGGGGGCAAAGGTTCAACGCGATTTTGCGGCCGCTTGCGGCTCAGAGGAAAAGTATGCACATAGCTTCACGGCAACGGAAAGCATGGGTCGGCTTTGTTTTGGGTTTGTTAGTCGCATTTTCGGGCATCGCCGCTGCTGCCGACCAGGTGCAGTCCACGACGCAGGACTGGCTCGCCGCCACCAAAGACCAGGGGACGATCCCGCCCGGCACGAAGATCACGATGCAGAACTGGCAGCAGTACAAACAATTCATGCCCGTGGGGATGATTGACTTCTTCCAGGGGGCATACTTCTGGAAGATGCCGTCGGATGTGGAGATGAATATCGGCCCAACGGTCATCCATCCGCTCTCGAGGTCCTATATCGCAGCGACCGAGAAGTACGGCGGCCAGACGCGCGTTGTTCATGAGCCAGACGGTACGATGAACATTGCGAACTATGTGGCCGGGATGCCTTTTCCGAATCCGCAGCAACCCGATATGGGGTACAAGATTCTCGCCAATGTCTGGTTCCCGGATGAACCTTACCTGTTGGTGTTGTCGCCGGCCAGCGGCTTCGGCAGCTTCTGCACCGCCGATCGCTTCGGCAACACCGCATGCACCAAGACTTCGCTAGTTTACCGTCAGCTTGCGTATAACAACCATCCCGGAATTCCACCGACCGAACCGCAGGCCGCAGGCGCATGGTATACGGAATGGTTGATGGTCGAGCAGCCTGAGCAATCCAGATATACGGCCGACTTGACGATTTTCTGGCAGGATCTGACCAAGGCCGAGGACAATTACGTTTTCGTTCCCTCGCTCCGTCGCTCCCTGCGGCTCTCCACATCTGCCCGGTGCGCGCCTCTGCTAGGCAGCGATATGGTTCATGATGATCAACGCGGTGGCTATAACGGCGGACTTCATAATTTCAACGCTGAGTATCTTGGCACACGAAAGATCCTGGGGATTGCCGATTTAACGAACGCCGATGGAATCTATCCTGCGGAGTATGACGGACAAATGGGATGGCCGAAGCCGTCGTGGGGGCCTTGGAGCCTGCGCGAGGTCTATGTGATCGACGTGCGGCGGGTCTCCTCGCAAAGTCAGGGTTACTGCTATGGCTCCAAGATAATGTACGTCGATAAACAAACGATGCATCAGTTTTGGGAAGAGGTTTACGACACAAACCTGAAGTTATGGAAGATTGTCCGCATATATCCTCACCCCGCTGAGGTCGATCCCGGTCAAGGTGTAATCCCGCTTTCGGGATCGCTCATTGAGACCTACTGGGACGTACAGAACGATCATAAGAGTGACGTCTTCACGGCGAATCCTGATGGCAAAACCGACGGGTTGGTCTATAACGCCGGTGCGCCGACGGAATTCAACAACGTAGCCAAGTATTCCACGCCGGGTGGGTTAATGCAGATCATGAGATAGGATTGGACATTCTGGAGACCGTCACGTTAAAGCACCAGCCAGTCCGTCGTTAGGGAGATCAATATGGAGACAAACGCGAATAAGTTCGTCTCGGCCGATGGGCACGTGGTCGAACCGGCAAATTTGTGGATCGAACGGATGGACCTTCGTTTTCGCGAACGCGCACCGCGCATCGATTCGAGGCCGGACAACGATTACTACCTGATCGACGGACTGCCACCGAGTCCGGCGGGCCTCGAAGGCGTCATCGTGGAGGAAAAGATCGCGGGCAAAATCGAGAAGCCGCTCGGCCAGCGTGTCAGCAACACACGGCCCGGCGCATGGGACCCGAAGGCGCGGATGGCCGACCAGGAGCTCGACAATATCAGGGCTGAGGTAATTTACCCAGGACTGTTCGGCTTGCAGTTCTTCAATATCGAAGATCCCCCGTATCAGCGCGAGTGCATGCGGGTCTATAACGACTGGGTGAGCGAGTTCTGCTCTGGCGCTCCCGATCGGCTGCTGGGCGCCGGCCTGCTGCCAATGGCCGGTCCAGTTGACTGGGCAATCGAAGAGGCGCGCAGGGTCGCGAAGAAAGGGCTCCGCACTTTGCTGATTCCGGCCGAAGTGCGGGGCCGGATGTTCGCCGCGCCTGAGTACGAAAAGCTCTGGAGCACGCTGGAGGAATTAGGCCTGCCCGTCGGCACCCACGCCGGGACCGGGACTGGAGAAGCTCTGAGTGCGAAAGTGAAGCGGCTCGGGCTTGGGATGGCTGTGACCGATTCGAAGATCATGCAGCCGATGCGCGCGTTGGCCGATCTTATATGGGCCGGCGTGCCACAGCGCCATCCGAAACTGCGATTTGTGATAGTCGAAGGCGGCATCGGCTGGATTGCTTCATTACTTCGCTTCATGGACCACTGGTGGAACGATCATCACCACTGGATGCAGCCCCATCTCGATGAAAGTCCCGACACGTACTTCCGCCGCCAATTCTGGGCGACGTTCGAGGACGACCGGCCCGGCCTCCTTACCCGCGAATTGCTCGGCGTGGACCGTCTGATGTGGGGCTCGGACTATCCTCATACCGAAGGCACGTTTCCGAAATCTCGCGAACAGATAGAACAGGACTTCGCTGGCATTCCCCAGCCCGAGGTTCGTGCGATGGTCGCTGACAACGCCGCCCGTCTCTACGGTGTCGGCTGAGATGTAACCCCGTTTACGCAACAGGATTCAACACACGGAGAAGCAGAGGATTATGCCGCAAAAGATCATATCTAAACCGATCATTTCCGCCGACTCGCATATCATGGAGCCGCCGGATACCTATCTGCCACGCATTGACAAAAAGTATAAGGATAGCGCTCCGCGCATTGTTCATGACGAAAAGCGTGGCGATATTTTCGAGGTCCCCGGAATGAAGGACACCATTCCGATTGGACTCGTGGCCGCGGCGGGCAAGACGGCCCAGGAACTGGCAGGTGCCGCGTCGGCGGTGAAATTCACCGATTTGCAGCGCGGCAGTTGGGATCCCGAAGTCCGCATGGCGGATCAGGATCGCGACGGCGTGGCTGCCGAGGTTATTTATCCGAGTGTCGGCATGGTGCTGTGCAACCATCCGGACGCCGATTACAAGAAAGCTTGCTTCGACGCTTATAACCTTTGGATCGCTGAATTTTCCGGTGCGCATCCGGACCGGCTGCTGGGGCTCGGACAAACCGCGGTGCGTACACCCAAAGAGGCGGTCGACGATCTGATTCGGATCAAAAAGATGGGGCTGCGCGGGGTGATGATGTCGGGCTTTCCGGTCGAGGAGGACTACGACAGTCCCATCTACGACGAACTTTGGGCGGCGGCGATCGAACTCGAGATGCCGCTGAGCTTCCATATCCTCACGTCCAAGGAAACCATCAAAGGCGGCGCTGGCCTCGCCGCTCGCGGCCCGAAGCTGAACGGCTTCATGAGCATCATCCGCGGCAATCAGGATATCATCGGCACCTTCATTCTGGGCGGTGTATTCGAACGCCATCCCAAGCTCAAGATCATCTGCGTCGAAGCCGACGCCGGCTGGGCGCCGCATTATATGTACCGCCTCGACCATGCCTTCGAGCGGCATCGCTACTGGCTGACCGCCAGTACCTTGTCGAAAATGCCGAGCGAGTATTTTCGCGAAAACGTTTATATGACGTTCCAGGATGATTGGGTCGCCTTCAAGATGAAGGATATGTGCAATCCGCGCCGGCTGATGTGGGCCAACGACTTTCCCCATAGCGACTCGACTTGGCCGTGGTCGCAGGAGCTCCTGGCCAAACATACGGTTAGCCTTAACGAACAGGAAAAGAACTGGCTGCTGCACGACAACGTCGCAGAACTCTACGGCGTTAACTGAACGGGACTCAGGCGTGAGGGGCTGCGGCAACTGACACGCGTGCAATAGAGCAAAAGCCGGCCGCTCCGCCCGTCTGCGAGCGGGGCGGCCGCGCGGACGAACCCCAAAACCTTGGATTAGGCTGCGGGTTATCTCCGAATTTCTCGAGCTGCGGGCGCTACATGCCATCCGGCTCGCGCTGGCGCCCAGATTGGTTCGTGCTGAATTGACGGGAAGCGAAGGACCTTTATGCAACAGGCGATGCAAATCGAACTCGGGCGACAATTGCTCTCCGCTCTGGATGAGCGGAGGACCGCGCTCGCTGAAACGATCTATCGAAACCCGGTGAGTGATTATATTTCCGCCGAACAGGTGGAACTGGAACGGCAGCGGTTTTTCCGGGAGTCCCCGCTGGTGATGGGCTTGAGCGGTGATTTGCCTCAGC
>JAJYBW010000231.1 GCA_021778815.1 Acidobacteriota bacterium
CAGTACGATTCTAAGGCAGGCTTTAGCCTGCCTCGATGACAACGCCCACCATCTGGGCCAGGCAATGTTGGTGCGAAGACTGCTTGGCATCTGGTCTGAGTGACCCGAAGTCGTGCGGAGTGGACGGCCACGCTGTGCCCCTCCTCTTTGGAACTTAGGCTTGCAACTCGGACTGAAACAGTCCTACAATGGACTTGCCGAGGAAATATCCGCGAATCAGGTACGTTATATTGTCCGTTCGTGGGTCACAGGTGCAATTTTATGCTGCGTCTCACCAAGAAATCGGATTATGCGCTGATGGCGCTGAAGCATCTTGCCGAGCATCCCGGCAATCCGACGCAGAGTGCCAAAGATATGGCGGAGGCGTATCACATTCCTCCTCCGTTGTTAGCCAAGATTTTGCAGACGCTGGCTCGTTCCGGCCTAGTGATTTCGCATGCCGGCCTCCATGGCGGCTATTCGTTAGCTCGGCCGGCCAGTGAAATTACCGCATTCGAGGTGATCCGTTCCATCGAAGGGCCGTTGTTCATTGCGTCCTGCACCACCAGCCATGGCGACTGCGATCTGTTGAGTTCCTGCATCGTGAAAGAGCCGCTGCGCAAGTTGAACGACACGATTCGAGATTTGTTGAACGATATGCGCATCTCTGATCTTTGTGACGAATCTAAATTGGGAGCCTCAGGATATGCGCGCAGTGTCCAAGCGCGATCGTTAGTAACGCTAGGCCGCACTATGTCGCGCGCGTAGTGGAGATGTATTACAGAGTTTTGTTGAATAGGGAGCCTCAATGAGTACCGTTCTAAGCGAACCAAAATTGCCCGCCGGAGTGAAGTTGCCAATCTATATGGATAACCATGCCACCACGCCGCTCGATCCGCGTGTGTTGGAGGCAATGCTTCCGTTTTTTACGAACAAGTTTGGAAACGCCGCGAGCCGCAACCACTCCTTCGGCTGGGAAGCGGAGAAGGCGGTGGATCTGGCCCGTGAACAGATCGCCAAGCTGATCGGTGCTACGGCGAAAGAAATTATCTTTACCTCCGGCGCGACGGAGAGCAACAATCTAGCGATCAAGGGTATTGGCGAGATGTACCGCGAGCGCGGCAATCACATCATCACCCAGGTAACCGAACACAAAGCAGTGCTGGACACATGCAAGCGGATGGAGAAGCTGGGTTATCGTGTCACCTATCTGCCGGTCAACGCCGATGGCTTGATCGAGATGGAAGATTTGAAGCGCGCCATCGATGACAAGACGATTCTTGTCACCATCATGTTCGCGAATAACGAAATTGGCGTGATCCAGCCGGTCGCTGAAATTGGCAAGCTGTGTCACGAGAAGGGCATCCTGTTCCATACCGACGCGGTGCAGGCAGTTGGAAAGATTCCGGTCGACGTGAACGCGATGAACATTGATGTTCTTTCGCTCTCGGGTCACAAAATCTATGGACCCAAGGGCGTGGGCGCGCTGTATGTTCGTCGTCGCAACCCACGTGTCCAGATTGCGTCACAACTGGATGGCGGTGGTCACGAGCGCGGTATGCGGTCGGGCACATTGAACGTTCCCGGAATCGTTGGACTGGGTGCGGCATGTGAAATTGCCCGCCTTGAAATGGATGAGGAAGCAACGAAGCTGAAAGCGATGCGCGATCGGCTGAAAGAAAAATTGGAATCGAACCTCGACTTCATTCATGTGAACGGCTCCATGGAACATCATCTGCCGGGAAATCTAAATATGAGCTTCATCCACGTCGAAGGCGAATCGCTGCTGATGGGGATCAACGACATTGCGGTTTCAAGCGGCTCTGCATGCACCTCGGCGACGCTCGAACCATCCTATGTATTAAAGGCGCTCGGACTGGGAGACGACGTAGCGCACAGTTCCATTCGCTTTGGCCTAGGACGATTCAATACGCAGGCGGAAGTGGATTATGTTGCCGATAAGGTGATCGACGTGGTGCAGAAATTGCGCGAGCTTTCGCCGCTATACGAGATGGCGAAAGAGGGCATCGATCTGACGAAAGTTCAATGGCAGGCTCACTAACAGCGACGCACAATTTTTCAGTTCACAGTATTTGGAGGAAGTATGGCATACAGCGATAAGGTAATTGAGCACTACAACAATCCGCGCAACGTCGGTCAGATGGATAAGAACAGCACCGAAGTTGGCACGGGACTGGTCGGCGCCCCGGAGTGCGGCGACGTGATGCGGCTCCAGATTAAAGTGAATCCGGAAACGCGCGTGATCGAAGACGCCAAGTTCAAGACCTTCGGATGCGGTTCGGCCATTGCTTCTTCCTCCCTGGCAACAGAGTGGGTGAAGGGCAAGACGGTGGACGAAGCGTTGGAGATTAAGAACACGGACATTGTGAAAGAGTTGGCATTGCCGCCGGTGAAGATTCACTGTTCCGTGTTGGCGGAAGATGCGATTCGCGCTGCCATCGGCGACTGGAAAAAGAAGAATGTTGTTGAGGGCCAGGCAGTTTCAACCCCAGTAGCAGTCGCGGCGAACTAAGGCTTCGCGCACGGCGGGAAGTGGATGGATGCGCCGATGCGGCGCGGTCTAAGGACGAGGGAGATGAGCGCGTTGGAATCAGTTACGATCAGCACCATAGGTCAGACACCTGGCCCATCGGAGAGCTCTTCCGGTCGGCATACGGCAGAATTGTCCAGCGCGCCCAACTCGCCGCACAAGGGAATTCACGTTACCGATCGTGCGCTGAAGCGAATTCGAGTGGCGATGGCAAAGGAAAATATAGCTCCCGACCAAGGCGGCTTGCGGCTCGGCGTGCAGGGCGGCGGATGTTCGGGACTCAGCTATAACATTCGCTTCGACACCCAACCGCGTGAGCGTGATCGCGTGTATGACTATGACGGCGTGCGCGTTTTCGTCGATCCAAAATCGTTTATTTACCTGAACGGCATGACCCTGGATTACGAAGAAACGTTGATGCGCCAAGGCTTCAACTTTATCAATCCGAACTCTACCAAATCGTGCGGTTGCGGATCTTCTTTCTCTGGCTAACTCAGGGTCGCCTGTTGAAAGCCGACGTCGCGGCGCGAGAATGGCGGGCGAGGTTCGGATCTTCAATCAGTCAAGAGAGAGTGCATGGCAGTCGTAGCGGAACCCTCGAAGAAATTAGTTTGCTGGTCGTGTGGCAGCGAGAACGACGCGGACGCGCAGTTTTGCGCCAGCTGCGGCAAGCTGCAGCCCTATACGCCCACGGATTATTTTGCATTCTTCGGCCTGCCGCGCCGGTTTCAGTTGGATACAGCTTCACTGGAAAGGCAGTTCTATCGACTCAGCCGCAAGTTCCATCCAGACCTGTATGCGCGTGCCAGTTCTGAAGAGCAGCGATGGAGTCTCGAGAAAAGTTCGGTATTGAACGATGCATGGCGCACCCTGCGTGATCCCCTGGCGCGAACGGAATACGCATTAGGTCTTGCGGGAATTCGGCTGGAAGAACAGTCTCGAGACGCTTCCGATCGAGCTGCTGAGAACGGAACCGCGAAGCAGCAAGTGGTTCCACCGGATCTGCTGGAAGAAGTTTTTGAGTTGAACATGCAGTTGGAAGAGATGCGCATGGCCAAGGCCAGTGGCGCGGATGATCCGGAAACGCGCGGAAGTCTGGAAGCGGCGAAACAGAATTTTGATTCGCAGATGAAAACGTCGGAGCAAGATTTGCAGCGTTTGTGGAGCGAATGGGATGCGGCGGCGGAAACAGATGACGGAGAGACGCAGCAAGCTGCACAACAAAAGATGGTCGACTTGCTGAATCGGCGCAGTTATATTCGCAACCTTCTGCGGGATGTCGAAGAGGCGCTGAAGAACTAAGGCAATGGCATCTCTGGAAATGGAAATCACGAACTATGGCGGATGAGAGAGTAGTCGGCATCGATCTGGGAACGACGAATTCGTTGATCGCCTTTATGCAGGGCGACCAGCCGGTGGTGATTCCCGGCGAAGACGGTTCAAATCTGGTGCCTTCGGTGGTGGCTTTGTCTGCAGACGACAAATTCGTCGTGGGCAACGGCGCGCGGAAAAATCTGCTGGAGACCCCGGACCGCGCGGTCTATTCTGTGAAGCGTCTGATGGGCCGCGGAGTTGAGGATGTTCAGGACGAGCTGAAGTTTTTTCCATTTCGTCTGGCAGATGATCTTGCTGCAGGCGAAGTGCTTCGCATCAAGTTGGGCACTCGCGAACTGACTCCTCCGGAAGTGTCTGCGTATATACTTCGCCAGCTCAAGCAAAATGCGGAGCGCTTTTTTGGTCCGGGCGTAACGGTGAAAAAAGCGGTCATCACGGTGCCTGCGTACTTCAACGATACGCAGCGCCAGGCGACCAAGGACGCGGGAAGAATTGCTGGACTGGATGTTTTGCGCCTGGTGAACGAACCCACGGCAGCCGCGCTTGCCTACGGTTTGGATCGTCAAAAAGATGGCATCGTCGCTGTATATGACCTGGGCGGCGGCACGTTCGATATTTCGATTCTGAAATTGCACGACGGTATCTTTGAGGTGATTGCCACCAACGGCGATACCCACCTGGGTGGCGACGATATCGACAATCTTTTGATCGCCATTGCGCTTGAAGACATTTCCGGGGATCTCGGTCTCGATGTGCGCAGAAATGGAGAAGCGATCCAGGCAATTCGCAAGTCCGTGATCGACGCCAAGATCGCGCTCAGCTCCGATAATTCTGCTCACCTTGATGTCACGTTGCCCACCGGGCAGCATTATCAGCGAGAAATTACGCGCGAACAATTTGAACAACTGATTCTCCCCGTGATTACACGCACCATCGCTCCCTGCCGACAGGCCATTCATGATGCGGGGATCAAGATCGAGGAAATCGGCGAAGTTGTGCTGGTAGGTGGGTCAACTCGGATTCCTCTTGTACGCAAATTGGTGGACGACGTTTTCGAGCTGGCAGCGCGCGGGAAGAAGCCCCATGCCGAAATGAATCCGGATGAAGTGGTGGCGCTTGGCGCGGCGGTGCAGGCAAACATTCTCGCAGGAGATTCCTCGGCCACCGACGACATGCTGCTGCTCGACGTCACGCCGTTGTCACTGGGCATTGAGGCGCTTGGCGGCGTTGTGGCGCGCATCATTCAGCGCAACTCGACCATTCCAGCATCTGCCACGGAACATTTCACGACTGGAATTGATGGCCAGACCAACGTCGCTATCCACGTGCTGCAGGGCGAGCGCGAGTTGGCGAAGGATTGCCGATCGCTGGCACGCTTTGATCTGAAAGGGATTGCGCCGATGACGGCGGGGATGCCGCGGATTGAAGTGAAGTTCCTCATCGATGCCAATGGCATCCTGCGCGTCACGGCGCTGGAGCAACGCAGCGGAAAACAGTCCGAGATTGAAGTGAAACCCACCTACGGCCTGACCGATGAGCAGGTCGAAACCATGATTCTCGATTCCTTCGATCATGCCGAAGAGGATTTTCGCGAGCGGCAATTGATTGAGGCCAAGAGTGATGCCGAGACGATTTTGATCGCTGTAGACAAAGCGCCTTCGAGCCCAGCATGGAAGCTGTTGCCTCCGGAAGAAGTAGCGTATATCCACACCGCGCGTACGACGTTGGAAGAAGCACGTTGCGGCAACGATTATCACGAAATTCGCAATGCGATTGACGCGCTGGATCAGGCGACAAGAAACTTTGCAGAGTTGCAGATGGATGTAGCGGTCGGCTCCGTGATGAAGGGAAAAACCATGGATGCCGCCGGAGAGCACATGGGTAAAGGTCCCGCGGCGCATCACCCTATGGCCGCTGCGGAGTTTGAATCTGCTCCGAAAGAATCTGAAGTTCAAAACAAGTGAGAGCATGCTATGGCACATACGACGAGTTCTGAT
>JAJYBW010000232.1 GCA_021778815.1 Acidobacteriota bacterium
AAATCCGGAGGCGTTTTTCCTTTCGCCCAGCGGGGAATGCTTTCACAATGTGACCGTGACCGGCGGCAAGCCGAGCGTGGAAGGTCCTCTGGCCCTGAAGCGTGAGCTGCGAAGCACCCAGCAATCGCTGGCTGGAGTGGAAGATTCTCTGGCCGCCGCGGAGATGGAAACGGCCAGGCTGGCCCACATGGTCGCAGAGCTTTCGCAGCAGATCGAAATCAAGTCCGCCGAACGGCGCAAGGCGGAACAGGAATCGGCCCACACCGGCGCTGCACTGCGTCAACTGGAGGCGGAAGTCGGCCGGCTGGAACGGCGGTTGAGCGAGTGGACACTGCAAGCCGAACGCAATACAGCCGCGCAGGCGCAAAAAGGTGAGTGGCTCGCGCAACGACGCGAGGAAGTCGAGCGGCACGAGCAGCAGCGAGTTCAGTTTGAGCAGCAATTGAATGAAGCGCAGGGTTCCCTGGAATCGCTTCGCCTGGCGCGCGATGCGGCGCAGCAGCAGATGTCCGCGGCCTCGGTCGAGCTGGCGGGGTTGGAAGAACGGCGACGGGGCGCGGTCAGCTCCTCGGAGCGACTGGATCGCATGGTGGATGGACTCCAGCAACGCGTTCGGCAACTGGAGCAGATGATTGCCTCCGGCGATGCGGAGCACAAGCAGCGCGTCGTCGAGCAAGAGCGGTTGCAGCTTCGCAGCCAGGAGCTGGAAACGACGCGCACGACAGCGCGGCAGCAGGCGGAAGAGTTGGCGCAGCAATCGGCGGCACTTCGTCAGCAGGCGGCTGAGGTGGAGCAGCAGGTTCGCGGGTTACGTGTCGAGCTGGAAGCATTCCGCGACCGCCGTAGTGAGGCTGCCGCGCGGGCAGCGCGCCTGTCGTCTGACCTGGTGCATCTGGAAGAAACCTGCATGCAGGATCTTTCCGTGCCTGCCGATGAATTGCGCGCGGATGAGACGCTGATTCGCCTGGAAGCGGAACCTCTGGTTGCAGAAGAGGAGGGCTGCCGCGGCATCAAACAGAAGCTTGAATCGATGGGACCAGTCAACATGATGGCATTGGAGGAGTACAAGGAAGCCTCCGAACGCCATGCCTTTCTGGAGACACAGCGTAAAGATCTGATCGACTCGATTGAGAATACGCAGAACAGCATTCGCGAGATTGAAGTCGTGTTGCGCAGCAAGTTTGAAGAGGCCTTCGTCGCCATCAACGAGAACTTCTCGGCGGCGTTTACGCATCTGTTTGGCGGTGGCCAGGCGTTCATGAAGATGACGGATCAGGAAAACTCGGACGACAGCGGCGTCGACATCATTGCTTCTCCTCCGGGAAAGAAATTGCAGAATATCCTTCTGCTTTCCGGTGGAGAGAAAGCGCTGACGGCCCTGTCGCTGCTGATGGCGATCTTCCAGTTCCAGCCCAGTCCCTTCTGCGTGCTGGACGAAGTGGATGCGGCGCTGGATGAATCAAATGTAGGGCGGCTGGCGAACATGCTGAAAAAGATGAGCGTGCACACCCATTTCATCGTCATTACACACAGCAAGAGAATGATGCAGGTAGCCGATGCCATCTTCGGTGTCACCATGCAGGAGCCGGGCGTTTCGAAAATTGTTTCGGTCCGGTTACACCATGATCGGACGCTTGAGCGAGCCACCGCCTGAAGCCGTTGAGCCGTGTCGGAATGCAAACAATTCATCCCTGCCGGCATCCATAGAAGCTGGCTCCTACTCCTATCTGGCGTCGCGACTTCGGCCAACGACCTGAAATCCGCTTTGATTGCGGGTCTCACCCGCAGACCTATCGTGCGATTTCGAGTGTATGAGACAGCTTCGAGCTGTAAGCTGTTTGCCAGAGACGAAATCGCATGAAAGGCTCAATGGTATGCCAGAAGCACTTCTTCAAGCTGACCTTCCGAATCTGAAGCTGCACGCGCGCGGAAAGGTTCGAGATATTTACGCTGTGGGCGACGACCTGTTACTCATCGCCACCGACCGAATCTCCGCTTTCGATCACATTTTGGCCACCGGTATTCCAGACAAAGGGAAAATTCTTACCCAGATTTCCCTGTTCTGGTTCAAGTTGCTATCTGACCTGGTGCCGACGCACCTGATCACCGCCGATGTCAACTTGTATCCAGAAGTACTCCAGCCGTATCGTCAGCTGCTGCATTTCCGTTCCATGCTGGTCAAGCCTGCGGAGATTTATCCCATCGAATGCGTGGTGCGTGGCTATCTGACGGGATCTGCCTGGAAGGATTATCAGGAAACCGGCAGCGTATGCGGGATCGCATTGTCGCCGGGCATGGCAGAATCCGAAAAGCTGCCGGAACCGATCTTTACTCCCGCGACCAAGGCGCCCGCCGGTGAGCACGACATGAACATCACCATGGAAGAGATGGGCAATCGCATCGGCCGCACCAATGCCGAGTTGCTGCGAGACCTGAGCCTGATGATCTATGATCGCGCGTCGCGCCACGTGGACGGGCAGGACATGATTCTGGCGGATACCAAGTTCGAGTTCGGCCAGACCGCGCATGGGGTGGTGCTGGCGGACGAGGCTCTGACCCCGGATTCTTCTCGTTATTGGTGGAAGAGCAGCTATCACCCGGGTGGCCCGCAAATTTCTTTTGACAAGCAGTTCGTGCGCGACTATTTAGTAGACAGCCACTGGAACAAGCAGGCCCCGGCTCCAGAGTTGCCTGACGAGGTGGTGGCGCGAACCCAGGAAAAATATCTCGAAGCTTTTCGTCGTATCACCGGCCACACGACCCTACGGTAGCCGTCTCTCCCTTGGCTGTTGGCAACTTTGCATTCATTTTGCAGGCGTCACAAATCTGCGAAAATTCCACTGGCACCTTGTCGCAATTCAGGAGAGCTGGTTTTGGCTGGCATGACCCTTTTCGATTGGTTCGTCGTCGCCATCATTGTTTTGTCGACCATCATGGCGGCAGCGCAAGGCCTGGTGTTGGAGCTGGTGTCGCTAGCTGCGCTGGTGCTGGGTCTGTGGCTGGCCTTCTGGAATTACCCTGTGCTGGCAACTCCACTGTCACACGTGATTCACTCCGAGGGCGTGGCCAACGTGGTGGCGTTTCTGCTGATTGCGCTGGGAGTGATGCTGGTTATCGGACTGATCGGCAGGGCCATTTCCAAAGTGGCGCATACCGCGGGCCTGGGCGGACTGGACAGTTTATTGGGAGCAATTTTTGGAGTGGTTCGCGGCTGCTTCCTGGTGGTGGTTGCTATCATAGCAATTGCTGCTTTCGTTCCCCAGAAAAACTGGCTGCAAGGATCGAAGCTGGCGCCTTATTTCCTGTCGGCGGCTAACGATATTTCCGCGGGTGCGCCTGCAGAAATGCAGCATAAGATTCAAGAGGGAGTGGCTATGATCAAACAAGGTCCAGACTGGATTCAATTCCACTTGCATCCTCCCCCAGCCGCACGTTAGAACATTGAGTAGACTTTTCGAAACATTTTTCACTCATCGCAACATTGACTGCCGCAGCATTTGCAAGCCGGGTTAGAGAGGTTACAAGTGAAACGCGAATTGGATAATCTTGTCGTGCAAATGTATGCCAGCGGTATCACCTATGAAGAGGCTGTCCGCGAATTTCGTCGTCGGTACATTCAAGAAGTGCTGCGCAACAACAAGGGCAACCAATGCAAGGCTGCGCGAGAACTGGGCGTGCACCGCAATACGCTGAGCCGCATCATGGCTGAGTTGGAGCTGGATCCAGTGCAGATCAAACTGGGGCTGAAGCGTCCGCCTCGCGGGGAACACGCTGTTCTTCCGGCGGTGCAACTGGTACGCTCGAGGTAGTGACCCTACTTCGGGTAAGGCAGCGTATTAGCGCGTGGCAAAGATCCAATCAACGCAGAAACGTCTTCTCCACCACCCCATATTGAACTGCGTCCCGCGCCTGCAACGCGTTTTCAATCGGCGGAGCCTAAGGTTCAGCAGACGCATTGGCCATGGCCGTAGAGCGGACCGCCAATTCCCTCTAACATCTTCTCCATGGCAAAGAAAATCGATCGCCGCCAGCCTGATGCTGTCGCTGGGAATTTTCACTTGCATTCCGCAAGCGATTGCCGACGATGCATCCCATTCAGCGACCCCTTCCCTGGCAACCGCTCCGACTATTTCGCACAGTGAGCCAGCCTCAGTCCCGATACCAAGCGCACAGCAGATCGCCAAGGCGAGAGAGTATTTCCGCAATGGAACCCACGCTCTGAAAACCCAGGATTCATCGCAGGCACTGACTCTGTTCGCGAAGGCGCATCTGCTGGATCCGACTAATGGCCCTTATCTGGCTGCGTATGAGCTTGCCCGTCAACAGTGGGTGGGTAGCATGATTCATACTGCCAATCAGGATCAGCAGCAGGGCAAATCCACAGCGGCCAAGCAGCAATTGGAACAGGCCTTGAAGCTCGACCCCGACAATCCTTTTGTTCAGGAACACATTCAGTCACTGGATGCTGACCAAGAACCGGCTGTCATCGAATCAAGGCCAATGCCGAAGTTCGCGACCGGACTGATCGAACTGGCGCCGGCGCAAATTCAATCTACATTTCATCTTCGTGGCAGTGCGCAGGACATCCTGCACCAGGTCCTTGCCGCATACGGAATCACCGCCATTCTCGATGACTCCGTTCCGACCAAGCAAAGCCAGCTGGACCTGGACCATGCCTCGTTTACCCAAGCCTCTGACGCCGCGGAACTGGCGACAGGAACGTTCTGGGTGGCATTGGATCCAACCCACGTGCTGGTCGCCAAAGATACGGCTGAGAATCGCAAGAAATTCGATCGACTTTTGTTGGAAACCATTTTTCTCCCCGGCTTGGATAAGACCGAGCTGGTCAATACCGTGAATATGATCCGAAACGTATTTGGAGTTCGTCAGATTTCGAGTCATGCAGAGCAGGGGACGGTGACCATCCGCTCTACCGAGAGCACGCTGCGGGCAATTAACGCCACGGTGCAGCAGCTATATCTCGACAAGCCAGAAGTCATGCTGGATGTCCGCGTCTACCAGGTGAATGATTCGCGGCAGCAGGACCTGGGCGTAGCGTTTCCGCAGCAACTGAATGTGTTCAACGTGACATCGCAACTGACCAACATCATCAGCAGCAATCAAAGCACGATTACCGAATTGATTGCGGCCGGGCTGGTCAATCCCGGAGATCTGGCGGGAATTGCGGCCCTGCTGATTGGGCTGGGCTTGGTAAACGGAACGGTGCTGAATCAGCCGTTCGCCTTGTTTGGCAATGGCCTCACGCTCAGCGGAATGTCCTTCGGCAGTACGACCGTCAATGCTTCGCTGAATATTTCCGACACACGCGAAATTGATCACGTCGAGTTGCGCGCCGGCGACTTACAAAAACAAACGGTGAAGATTGGCCAGCGTTATCCCATCGTGACGCAAAGCTATTCCGCCGGAACCCAAACTCCTACATCCAATTCCACGCTTGCAAGCCTATTGGCGGGAACGTCGGCCACCGCCGCTGCTTCTACGAATCCTTTGGCATTGGCCCCCACGGTGCAATATCAGGATCTAGGATTAACCGTGAACGCGCTCCCACGCATCCTGCAGAACAGAGACGTGCAGATGCAGTTGCAGGTGACGATAGCTTCGTTGGCTGGAGCCTCTGTCAATGGGTCGCCCATCATCAACAATCGTGACTTCATCACCACCATCCAGATTCCTGACGGCGGCACGGCGCTGGTCACCAGCGCGGTCAGCAGCACGGAGTCGTTGTCTTTATCCGGCATTCCCGGGCTGAGTGAACTCCCGGGTTTTAGCTGGACGGCCAGCCCTACCACGCAGCTAACGACTGGGAGACTTCTAATCGTGATCAGCCCGCACA
>JAJYBW010000233.1 GCA_021778815.1 Acidobacteriota bacterium
GAAGTCCTCAGCCGTCGCATTGCCGTACATGTGCGCTTCAAGATATTTGTGCACGCCCTGCCGAAACACCTCGGGGCTTTCGTAGTTCTCGGTCATGGCCAGCACAGCACCGCCCTTTTGATAGGTAATGCCATCGAACATCTCGTTGATCTCGCCCGGCGTATCCGCGTTGGCTCGAATCGCTCGCGTCACTTTGCCGGCGTCATAGTTCAACACGCCATCCAGATCGAGTGCCTCGTCCTGCGAAAGATTCCATTGCGGCTTCCATGCCGAAACCGCCTTCGATTCCATCCACGTGGCAAAACCCTCGTTCAACCAGAGATTGTTCCACCATTTCATGGTGACCATATCGCCGAACCACTGATGCGCCATCTCGTGAGCCACGTCTATGGCGACATTTTTCTTCGCATTGGGCGAAGCAGTCTTGTCATCGACTAGAAAAACCGTTTCCCGATAGGTGATGGCGCCAAAATTCTCCATCGCGCCCGCTTCAAAATCCGGAATTCCAATCATGTCGAGCTTCGGCATCGGATACTTGATGCCGAAATAATTGTCGTAGTAGTGCAGGAAGAATTCTGCCGCCTGCAATGCGTACGCGCCCATCTGCACTTTATCCGGAGTGGCGCAGGCACGGATGGGAACGCCATCGCTCTCGCCGGATAGGCACTGGAAATCTCCCACCAGAAACGCAACCAGGTAGGTCGACATCTTCGGCGTGGTGGCAAAATGGATCGTGTGCTTATCGGCGGTCGGTCCCGCTTCGTCGGAAACAATGTTCGTGTTCGAGATAGCAGTGTCGCCCTTATCGACAATCAACGTCGTTGCGAATGTTGCCTTCATCGCGGGCTCGTCGAATGAAGGAAACGCACGGCGCGCATCGGTCGGCTCAAATTGCGTGACCGCGTAGTTGCGATGGGCAGCTTTCGACAGGTAAAAACCGCGCAGCTGATCGTTCAGGATTCCCGTGTACTCGATCTTGATGGTGGCCGCACCCGTCGGTATTTCCTTGTCTACGTGCAGCGTCACCTGTTCGTCCGGCTTATTCTCGGTAACATTCGCCGTCTGCGTATTCCCACCGGCGGTAATCGTCACCGTTTGAAACGTGATCTGTGCCGCATTCAAAGTAATGCTGGTCGAGGGTTTCCCCAGCGTGACGTCGATTTCCTCCTTGCCGGTAAATGTGGCCGCCTTCAAATCCGGGTCCAGCGTCAAAGAGTAATGCTGCGGAGTTACATCCGTGGGCAGGCGCTGCGCCTGCAGTGCCGGCGAAGAAGTGAACGAAATGAGCGCTGCGCACGCTGCAATGAGACCAGTGAATGAAAGACGCGGACAATGGTGCAAGTGAAATTCCTCCTGAAAATGAACGAGAAAACAAGGGCCCGGAACGATATGTCCCAGCACAGATACGATACTCGCGGAACATTGGTTCCGTCACCTCAAAAGATGGCGATGATCCGGCCAGAGGCCGATGCGTCAGGCCTCGCGATAGTTCAATAAAACCAGCCCGATGCACACCAGACACATCGGCCAGACCCATGCGGCAATCAATTTTCCGCGTCCGGATCCGCGCAGTTCCAGCCACCGGGTCCAGCCGGCAAACACCGCGAACAACGCGATTGCCGTGTGGCTCATTTCGGTCAGCAGCTCTTCTTTCACGTTGCCCAGCGTGTGATTGTGGGTCAGCAACAATGCACCCCCCAAAGCACACACTGCAGGAAAAACCAGCGCCGCCTTCGACGATCGAAACCGCCGCGTTTGCACACTCCATTCAAAGGCAACGAAGCTGAGGATGAGCAAAATAAAGAGACGGTGCTGCAAGTCCTCCGGGTTGTAAAAGCTGTCCCAAAAACCTCGCGGGCCCAGCGGCCACGCCTCCGGGTCAGCACGTAGGAACAGAAACAACGCCAGCCCCAAAAAAGCCAGCGGCCAATGACGAGCCCATCGGGCGCGATCCCAACGGCCCAGCATCGCCAGCAACCCGGCCATCAAAACGACGATGCCAGCCCAATGATGGTTATAGTCCGACCACTCCCGCTCCACCTTGTTATTGGCGGCTCTGGCGTCGTCAGGCGATAGTGCGTACGTCTGGATAGCGACCTTCATCGACTGTACCGCCGGCAACGCTCGAACCGAAGGGGTGGAAAAACTGGGCCATCGCGGCGTCATCCGCGCCGAAATCTCCGGCAACGTCAGACGATTCTGCACTAGGTCAATCGCAGGCGGCTGCGCGGTGAGCGAAGCCGCCGCCAGAATGATCGTGAATCCAATTCCAATTTCTGCTTCAGAGAATTGCGCAATACGTAACAGCCACGGTGACGAATGGAAACGTCGATCCCGAATCAGCAGAAAATTCCCTGCCCCCAGGACCAGCACCACCGCCAACATGATCGACTTGGCCACCAAAACCACGCCATATCCCGTTCCATACACTGCACTCCACGACTGCGTATAGACCCATGCCATGGCCACACCTGCCGCCACCAGAACGATGACGCTGGCCACAGCCATGCTGGAATAGCGCCGCACCGCCTGAACCGCCGCTTCATCCTCGGCCGCGCTTTCGATCCCCCGTGAGGAGATCAGCAGCCATAGATACGGCATGCCGCCAATCCACAATGCGACCGCCAGTTGATGCAGCCCGGTCAGCATCATTAACGGAACTTGATGTTCCAGGCGCGACGCTCCGTGGCTGGTCCACACAGTTGCGGCCATCAGCGGCACGACAAACAATAGCCAAACCAGCTTCCGCGGCAATCCCAGTCGAGTCGTCCACAGAAAAATCACCGCGGTAAAGAAGAGCAGCAGGCCCGCCAGAAAATAATTCGCGGTATACAGTTCGGCAACTCCCAGCCCGCTGGTGCTCATCAACATGGCCGTGTCGAGCACGACAAAAAAGACCTGCGCGACGGCGACCCCAATCGCGCCAATCCGGAGAAGACGCAAAGCGCGTGGGGAAAATTCCGAGAAGGTTGTTGAGGAAGAAATTGACTTGGGTAGCAGCATCGTGCAAAACACGATGCCGCCAATCAGTAAAGAGTCGAAGGCCAGAGTCGCCGCTCGCAGCAGCACGGCAGCCAGCGGATAATCACGCAGAAACCAAAGCAATGGAATCTTCCTCGGACGTTAGAGGCGTGCGCTGCATCGTTGCTACGGTGCGACAACGGTGAAGCTGACATCGCCGCGCGTGATGTGCCCATCGCTCGCCAGCACCTGCCAGTGAATCTGATATTTTCCGTTTGCCAGGCCATCAGCGACTGCGTTCAACTCCGAAGGCTTGGCGCTGCGCTCCATTTGCAATGCCACCGGCTTGCCAGCTGCATCCGTCAGTTTCACCGTGCAACGGCTGGCTTCAATCCTCGAATCGTAGTCCAGCGCAATGTCAACCTGATGGCTCCGCACAACACCCTGGTCGGCAGGCGACGAGTGCATCAGCATGGCATGGGCAAATGCCGCCGGCGATGCAGCGAGAAGCACCAACGCCAAGGGTGCGGTCCATCCTAAAAAGCGTGTCATCCGTTGCTCCTCAACCTTCATTCCCGAGTCAAGCGGGCCAGAATTACGCGGCGGTTCATTTGTAACTCAGACAGTTACATGGATCGACGCCGCTCGAATCGAGCGTCCGGAAATCTCTGCCGCCCTCATCTCAGCATAGGACGCAGCTCCCATTAACGCCGCCCGGCTTTCCAGAATAATGCGCACCGGCATGGTGGAAACCAGATCGTGCATTCGGCCCTTGTCGCAGAATCCGCGCATGAACGTGCCATCCTGCATCTTCTTCAGAATCTTTGGCGCGATCCCGCCACCAATATACATTCCGCCGTGCGCTAGAATTTTCAAAGCCAGATTCCCTGCCTCCGCCCCATAGATAGAAACAAAAACGTCCAGGGCCTTGGCGCACAACTCGTCGCTGCCAGCTTCGCCCAGTTCGCCAATCACAGCGTTGGGGTCTTCTTCCTGCATCCGCTGGCGCAAAGCCGGCGACTCATGCATCTTTTTGCAGTCGCGCAAAAATGTATAAATATTCTTCAGCCCAATCCCGGAGCAGACTCGCTCCCAGCTGACGTGGCCATTCATTTTCGGATCTGATCGCAGGTATCGTAATAGCTCGATCTCAAGGTCATTGTGCGGCCCAAAATCGCCGTGGCCGCCTTCCGACGCCATCGGAATATGAGTTTTCCCATCCCAGATCAAGAGCCCCTCGCCAAGGCCAGTCCCCGCCGCAATCAGTCCGCGATTGCCCACCTGGCTGTTGTCGCCCTCACTCAGCGTAAAAATCTGATCGAGCCGAAGTTCGTTAATCCCGTAGCCATTCGCCTCCAGATCGTTAATCAGAAAAATGTGTTCAATGTGAAGGTCGCGCGACAGTTCCTGAGTATCTAATGTCCACGGCAAATTCGTCAGCTGAATCACGTTTTTGCGAACAGGACCCGGCGCGCCGAAACAGGCGGCTTCAATCCCCTCAGAATCCTGCTGATCCTTTGGACCTAAAAATTCCCGGACAATGGCTTGCAGATTTGGATATTTTTGCGCCGCGAACTTTTCGTCGCGAACATGTTGCAGCGTGCCTTGCTCAAAGCGATACAGTGCCAGATGCGCCTTGGTACCACCCACGTCGCCAGCAAGAATCATCGGCTCACTTCCAGCAATCCTCGACCATCCGCGTCAGGCTGCGGCAAGTTGGCGGCCGCGGCCCGATCCAGCAGGAAAGTCAACTCGCCGCTCTCCGGCTGTATCAGCTGCGACGGCAATGTCTCTGGACGATACCGCCCCAGCAAAACTTCTCGTAACACTTCGGCTTTTGACCCATCCTGAATTAGAAAGAAGATTTTATCAGCATGGTTGATCACCGGCCACGTAAGAGTGATGCGCCACGGATTTTTGTCCTCCACATGGTTGGCGACCGCCAGTCGCATCATCTCATGCAGGGCCTCTGAGTCCGGGAACAACGAAGCGGTATGCCCATTCGTCCCCATCCCCAGCACAATCAGGTCAAAGCGCGGCAACTGCGCCCCCTCCAGCCGAAATCGGTTGCGTATGGCCGACTCATAGCGCGCCGCGCCTTCCTCGGGCTCCAGTTCGCCTTCAATCCGTGTCACATTCTCTTCCGGAAGCGGCACCTTCGACAAAAACGTTTCCTTCGCCAGTCGATAGTTGGAGTCCGGGCTATCCGGTGGCACGCAACGCTCATCCACAAAGAAAATCAGCAGTCGCTTCCAGTCGATGCGGTCCCGAAATGGATAAGATGGATCGGCCAGCAGCTGAAACATACGCTTGGGACCGCCGCCGCCGGAGATCGCAATCCTGGCGATTCCGTGCTCATGAACAGCCGACTGCACTGACGACGCGAGCGAGTCCGCGGCCGCCAGGCTCGCCGCCTCGCTGTTCTCTTCCACTTGATATTCAACCTGAAAATTCTTCGGCATCGTTCTCCTCATTCTGCCATCCCGCCCTGGCTACTGGTGACGCCATTTGCGGCCATCACGGGCGAGTAGCTCGCTGGCGGCCGCCGGCCCCCAGCTCCCCGCCGCATAGTTGGGGAAATCCTTGGGAGGATGCGCAGCCCACTCTTCCAGAATTGGAGTCATCAACGCCCATGTCGCCTCAACTCCATCGCGGTGGGAAAAAAGCGTAGCATCGCCCAGCATGGCGTCCAGCAGCAGTCGCTCATACCCGTTGGCCGAGGAAACCCCGAACGCTGAAGCATAGTCGAAATCCATCATCACCGGACAGCTCTGCATGGTTGGCCCGGGAACTTTGGCGGCAAACCGCAGCGA
>JAJYBW010000234.1 GCA_021778815.1 Acidobacteriota bacterium
CGAGAGGGTTGCATCGTCAGGGGGAAGCGGCAAGTGAATTTCGGCGCGACAGCCGGGGCCGTCAGTTCGATTTGCAACGGTGAGCGTGCCGCCGTGGGCCTCGATGATCTGCAGCGCCAGGATCAACCCAACCCCCATGCCGCCAGGCTTAGTGGTGTAGAGGGGAACGAAAAGGTTCGCGGGATTGGCCAGACCGGTGCCGTTGTCTTCCACAAGAACGGCGACGCTGTCGGATTGCAGCCTGCAAACCACGGCGACTCGCACAGCGGATTTATCCTCATGCGCCTGTATCGCTGCATCCACGGCATTGCGAACCAGGTTGATGAGGGCCTGCTCGAGCTGCGCGGCGTCGGCATAGATATCGACATTCTCCGCGACTTCAAGCGCAACTTTCGCGCGCGTCTCCAAGTGACAAATACGGTCCAGTAAAGGAGCGGCGGCCGATAAAGATTTGACTGGAGGCGGCAACTTGGCGAGTTGGCTGTAGGCCTGAAGAAAGCGGTTCAACGACTCGGCACGCTCTTCGATGATGGCGAGGCCATGCTCCATGTCGACGGGATTCACCTCCAGCCGGGGAGCGTCCACGTTGCTCATCCGATCTGCCGGTGGGGCGATGAGGCTGTGCATCATGCGCGACCGAAGGCTGCCTGCAATCGACTTGATGGGGGTGAGAGAGTTATTCACTTCGTGCGCGAGAACGCGGATGAGTCGCTGCCAAGCCTGCCGCTCCTGCTCGCGCAGCACGCCGCTGACATCGGAGAGCAGCAATAGGGTGTGCGGCATCCCCTCCTGATAGAACGTGCTGCGACGCACCATCCATCGGCCTTCCCGCCCGTGCATGGTTAACGTCACAACGCTGTTGTCGGCGCAATCGAGAAGTCCCGTCAGTCCCAATGAACTTGCACTGCGATGCAGCATAGAGCTAGCGGGGAGCTGCAGCATGTTGCGAGCGGCAGGATTGGTCAACTGCAGTTCCGCGGCCTCGTTAAAAGCAAAGACGGGCAGCTCCATGCTTTCGACGACGCGCTGCAGCAGCGCAAACGTTTCTGATTCGCGATGACGGCGCGCGCGCAGATCTCCGGCGAGTTCGTTGATTTGCGCTGCCAGATCGCCCAGCGCATCGCCTTGCCCAATATCACGTGCGCGAAAGGAATATTCATTTTCACGCAACGCTGCAACCACATTGGAAAGAGTCTGCAGGGGTCGAACGATGTGCTGAAAGATTGCCGAACCCAACCATGCCAACGCAAGAAGGAGAACCCCAAGGACACATCCCCAGACCAGGCCGGATGCGTGCCACAGATACAACACGACCGAGGCAAGCACGAGTGTGGGGGCGGCAAGCGCGACCAGTAGCGCGGCCAGACGAACCTCAAAGCGAAGCCGCGGAATTCTGAAGCCGATGGAGGGGCGAGGCCGTATAGAAGCGGCCGGACGTGCCCGCTTTGCCGCGCTAGATGCCATACTTTTCCATTCGACGGTACAGTGCGCCGCGGCTCAATCCAAGGGCCTCGGCGGCCTGGCTTACATTGCGAGAGTGTTTGGCCAGCGCTTTGCGGATCAAGATATTTTCCACCGCTTCCAGGCTCATTTCGTCGATCGAGTTGGAACTTCGACTGGGTTGCAGATTCAGGTCCGCCGCCAGAATACGGCTGCCGCGACTCATCAGAACGGCCCGTTCCATGGTGTGTTCCAGCTCGCGCACATTACCCGGCCACGGATGATCGAGCAGCGACTGCAGCGCCGATGGGTCGAAGCCCTCGATGGATTTGCGATAGCGGGCGGCATATCGCGCGAGAAAATGCGCCGCCAGGACTGGGACGTCCTCGGGCCGCTCGCGAAGCGGCGGAAGGTGAATTTCGACGGTATTCAGCCGGAACAAAAGATCCGGGCGGAATCGCCCCCCATCTGACTCCTGCGTCAAGTCCGTATTGGTAGCCGAGAGGACGCGGACATCCACCTTTCGCGTTCGAGAAGAACCGACACGTTCCAGTTCTCCCGCCTCCAACACGCGCAGGAGTTTTGCCTGCTGACGAATTGGAACGTTGGCAATTTCATCCAGAAACAAGGTGCCTTTATCCGCCAGCTCAAAGCGGCCAATGCGGTCGGTTCGCGCATCGGTGAACGCACCTTTGACGTGGCCAAACAATTCACTTTCAAAGACGCCTTCAGATAGCGCGCCGGTATTGACGGCGATCCAGGGCTGATCGGCGCGGGCTGAAAGTGCATGCAGGGTGTGGGCGACGATCTCTTTTCCGGTACCGTGCTCACCGGTGATGAGAACATTCGCGTCTGAAGGGCCGACCCGTGCCATCGCATCCAAGACGGGCTGCATGGCGGCCGAGCCGGCGATCATTTCTGGCCTGCCGGTGGCTCGCAGCAGCTGATTTTCCGCCTCCAGCAGTTGGGCACGGCGCAAGGCCCGATACAGCGAAACCTGGTTTTGCACGACGGTGAGCAAGCGGGCATTTTCCCATGGCTTGGCGATAAAGTCGCGGGCACCGCGTCGCATAGCCTCCACTGCGAGCTCAACGCTGGCCCAAGCCGTCATCACGATGACAGGAAGCTGCGGCTCGATATCCAACACATGTCGCAACAGCTCCAACCCTTCATGGCCAGAGGTGGTGTCACGGGTGTAGTTCAAATCCATCAGCAGAGCGTCGTAGGATTGATTGCGCAGCGCCTGCAGCGCAGCCTCGGGTGAGCCGACAGTATCCACGTGGAAACCGGCAGGCTGCAGCAAGAGCGACAGCGCCTCAAGAATCTGCGGCTGGTCATCGGCCGCCAGCACCCGAGGAAGGGTACCGCTTTCCGTTGGTTTTCGATCAAGAAGCACGGGTTGATCCGCCATGGCAGCTCCTCGACTAGAGTACCGCGATTGCGCCCCAGTCCTTCAAGGTTGCCTGACCTGGCCACTTTTCGCGTCGTCAATAGAAACGCCCATTCGCCTCAGCGTTTCTCCGGTGGCGCGATCGATATCCACCCTGGCCTTTTCATAGGCTGTCTTTGCGGCCGCGAGAGTGGATTCGGCGATCGCCAGATCGTGTTGCGCGACCAGCACATCGTAGGTGGACTTGGCGCCGAGTTTCTCTTCCCGTTCGGTGATGTCGAATGTGCGTTGCGCCAAATCGCGGGCCTTCTGCACGGCATTGACACGGGCCTGTGCCTGTTGAAGCGCGAACTGCGAGTTACGCACATCGAAACGGATGCTCTTCTTCTGCTCTTCGAAGGATATTTGGCGCTGCCGATATTCCAGCGAAGCTCTGAACTGATCTGCCTTGGCGACACGATTGCGAAGAGGGATCTGCAGCGTCATGCCAACTTGATATTCCGGCGAAGAGTAATTGAAGGTGTTTTTGAACATGCCGCCGAATCCTGTGGGAAGATCGGTGACGCACTGGGTGCCCAGGCTGCAGTTCGGGTTTGCCGGTCCGGCACTACCTGCGCCCTCATAGAAGCCATAGGCATTTAACGTAGGCAACAGCTCGCTCCGGATCGATTTGAGGCTCATCTGCGCCACCTGCATCGCAAGTTCGTCCTCGGAGACATCAGGCCGGTTTTTTTCGGCCTCGGCGATGAGATCGTCAATGGGCATGAAAGCGTTGGAATCGGGTGGGCCGACGCGATCCAGAGGAATGACGGACATCTCATCGATGCCCGGATCGTCGCTCTTGGTGAGAGCGTTGATGATGAGTAGCTCATTCAAGCGCAGATTGGAACGTGAAATTGTAAGGTCGCCTTCGCTGGTAGCCACATCGGACTCGTCCTTGATAACCTGCATGGCTGGAATAGCGTTCAACTCAAGCTGCTTCTGGTCATCCTGAAGAGTCTTATGAGCAAAAGCGACTAGCCGCTCCTTGATCTGCTCATCCTCATAGGCATTCACAAGGTCCCAGTAGATATTTTCGACCTGCGTGATCGTCGCAATCACCTGCGCGCGAAAGGCCAGATCGTTAATCCGCACATTCTTTTTGGCGATACGCATATAGCGCTCGTTCGTGGCGATGCCAAAACCGGCGAGAAGATGTTGTGTGAGTTCCACCTGGAAATTCGAGAAGAGCGTGGGGTTGACCGCTTCGTAGGGGCTGTTATTTGCGAAGCGCTGGCCCACATAGTTGACGTTCAGGCCCGTTCCCATCGGAAAGTTCTGGGTGTAACTGGCCAGGGCTTCAATCGTGTTCTGCTTGAATATGGGAACACCAACGGAGAAAGGGTTCGTTTCCTGGAATACGGTGTGATCCACGTAGCCCTGGAAAGTCACGTACGGATCGAAGGAAGCGACCGCGGTTCCGCTGCCAAGCGTCGAAGTCACGATACCG
Organism: Acidobacteriota bacterium; assembly: GCA_021778815.1. Classification (GTDB taxonomy): domain Bacteria; phylum Acidobacteriota; class Terriglobia; order Terriglobales; family Acidobacteriaceae; genus JAKAAZ01. The sequence goes on from JAJYBW010000234.1 coordinate 4,320, forward strand.
CCTGCGCCGGCAGCCGTCGATCCTGAACTGGCACCTGCGGAGCCGGAACTTCCTCCCGAGAAGCCACCCTGCGTGGACGACTGCACGATTCCTGTATTGACACCGTGTGCGCTGCCCCCAGCTTTGGTGCGTGCGTAATCCGTTTCCGCAATGGGGAAGTTATAGCGAAAGTAAGCCAGATCGAGATTGTTCTCGATGGCAAGAGCGATCGTGTCGCTCAACGAGATGTACAGCTTTCCATCGCGGATGAGGCTTTGCAGGCGCGGCGAGTTGGTTAGGTCTAGTGGCGATGCATCCGTGGGCCGATAAGGCGACAACGGATTGTGGGAGTGCGGCAGGGACACGTGAAATGGCTCCTGGGGAGTAAACGAGGGCTGCTGCGCCTGTTGAATTTGTTGCGCCAGTGAAGGAGACGCAGCCGATTGGGGAGTTGCCGTGGGCGCAGGGGTCTCCGGCACAGCCGTAGTTGTTTGCGATTCGGCGGCCGGTGGCGTGGATTGTTGCGCAAATGCAACTGTCGCAGTTACGAATAGCCCGATCGATGCGCAGGCGGCCAACAACGCCGGCATACGAGATGTTTTAAGATTCATCAAGCTCTTCCGTCTCCTGTCTGCGGTAACTGGGGATGTGCGGAGTCAGAAAGCATCCAGCCGTCACTCAGCTGAACGGTACGTGTCCCGTAAGTAGCATTCAAGTCAGAATGCGTGACCTGAACGATGGTGGTGCCTTCCTGGTTGAGTTCACGAAATAGCTCCATGATTTCTTTCGCCTGCACGGAGTGAAGATTGCCGGTGGGCTCGTCTGCCAGAAGCAGCGCGGGCTTGTGAATCACCGCGCGGGCGATGCCCACCAGTTGCTGCTGTCCTCCAGAGAGCTGGGAGGGGAACAGGTCCTTTTTCGCCACCATGCGGAAGCGGTCGAGAACGTCGGCCACCATGGCCTGCCGCTCAGATGTGGGGATGTTTTTATATGACAGAGGAAGGTCGATGTTTTCCGCAACGGTCAGATCGTCGAGCAGGTGATAGCTCTGAAACACCATGCCGATGCTGCGGCGGGACAGGTCGGCCCGCTGCTTCCGATTCAGCTTGTGAACAGGCTGCTCGCCGAACCAATACTCCCCCTGCCAGTCGTCGTCGAGCAGACCAAGAATATTCAGCAACGAGGATTTGCCGGAGCCGGAAGGCCCCATGATGGTGATGAACTCACCCGGTTGAATGTCCATGTGGATGCGGCGCAGCACCCACAACTGACCCGCCCCTAATTTGTAACTGCGGTCGATATTTTTTAGTTGAATCATTCTTATCCTCGAATCATTTGTCTCCCTGGCGTCAACGAGGCGACCTCGGAATGACGGGCCAGTATGCTACTCGGAGCGCAAGGCTTCCACGGGTTCGATCTTTGCGGCCCGCCGCGCCGGTAGATAGCTGGCAACCAGTCCCACGGCGAGCAGCAG
>JAJYBW010000235.1 GCA_021778815.1 Acidobacteriota bacterium
TCCGGCGCGTTCCCATCTGCCCAGCTGGCCATCAGAATTCTGCGATGAGGTTGTCCATCGTGATTCCGGCACGGAACGAGGAAGGGAATTTACCTCGCCTTCTACGATCGATCGCGGCATCGACAATCCAGCCTGCACAGGTGCTGGTGGTCGACGACGCCTCCAGCGACAACACCGCGGCGATTGCGCAAAGTCTTGGAGCCACCGTGATCCCTTCCGGCCCGCTGCCAGATGGGTGGACGGGCAAGTCGTGGGCATGTTATCAGGGAGCGCAGTTCGCGTTGGGCGAGTACTTGCTTTTTCTGGATGCCGACACATTCTTTGTTAACAATGGCCTGGAACGGCTGACGGCCCGTTGTCTGCTGGAGCGCGATCCAGGACTGGTGCTTTCGCTGTTGCCGTACCACACCATGAGCGAGCCGTACGAACAGTGCTCGCTGTTCTTTAACATCCTGATGGCTGCGGGCGCCGGCGGGTTCGGGGTATTCTCTAAACCGCGGCTGTTCGGCCAGTCTCTCCTGATTTCGAAAGAGACCTACTTCGCCATTGGAGGGCATGCGGCTGTCCGCAGCTTAGTCCTGGAAAATGTCAACTTGTCCCATCTTGTCCGTGGCTCGGGGGCGCGTATCGTTTGCCTGGGTGGGTACGGCACGCTTCACATGCGGATGTTCCCGGAAGGTCCGGGCCAGATGTCCGATAGCTGGACAAAAGCCTTCATTCAGGGAGCCGCAGCCTCGGGTGGCTTTGTGCTTGCGTCAGCGGTGGTGTGGATCTCGGCCCTCTGGTCGACGCTGCTGCTGCTGATTGCTCCGTCTGGCTACGGGCGTGTTTGGGTCGCCGGTGTTTACCTGGTCTTCAGCCTGCAACTTGCATGGCTTGCGCGTCGACTTGGCAGTTACCGCTTCCTCACCTGCCTGCTGTATCCGTTGCCGCTGGCCTACTACTGTGCTGTGTTCGGCCGGTCGGCCGCGCGCCGTGCCCTGGGCCGCAAAACTGCGTGGCGGGGACGCGAAGTATGATCGCGCTGGTGTGGGCGGCGAACCTCCTCGGGTGGCCCGTGATTCATCTCGCCATCGGCTCCATCGCTCTTCGCGTCCCGCCGCATGTCTTCGAACACGACACATGGATCACCACCCCGCGCCCATGGGAACAAGAGGGACATGTGTATCGGGACTGGTTCGCTGTTCGGAAATGGAAGGCTTTGCTGCCTGATGGCGCGCCCTGGCTTGGAGGCTATGCCAAGAAGAAGCTCTGCGCGCGTAAGCCCACCGCGCTCGCACAATTTCTTATCGAGACCCGGCGAGCCGAAATCGCGCATTGGTGCATGATCGGGTGCCTCCCTGTGTTCTTTCTCTGGAATCCGCCGTGGGCATGCTGGGTGATGACGGCCTACGCGCTGGCCGCCAACCTGCCCTGCATCCTTGTGCAGCGTTATAACCGCTTCACCCTGAACCGTACCGCCCGCATTGGGCGCCGCACGTCGGTGCACCTATGAGTCGATCCACACGGAAACCCGCTGCAGGGCCGCGCAGGCGGCGCTACCTGGTTCATGTAGGCTGCGCCCATGTCGAAGGAAGTCTCGCCTGCCGCTACGTCGCGAATATCCGACTCTGGACGCGCCGAAATAACGCTCAAGCCCAAAATCAAGAGTGTGCCTTTGTGGATGAATATGAACTGACTGAGGCCCTGAACCCCCTGCTCCCTCACGGCTCCGATGTCCGTGATGTTCTGAGCCATATCGAAAGTCCGGAGGGCTTTCTTTATCTGCTAAATCTCAGCAGCGAAGAGGCGAGGCGCCTGGGATGGCGCGAGTAAATTGAAATCTTCTCAATCCCGAAGCGTAACGATGCGCCGATTGCTGATGTTCGGAGAAAACGCTGGAGACGTGCGAAGCCTTCGGTGGATTCCTCGAACACGGGTTTGCGCCGATATGCCGGTTTGTGGGAACAGGCGATGAGCCATTGCAATGCGTTGATATTGGAGGATTTATGGTGGGCGCTGCAGGATTCGAACCTGCGACTTCCACCGTGTGAAGGTGGCACTCTACCGCTGAGTTAAGCGCCCCAGTTCGGCAAGGGCTGAATTTCCAGCCATGTGAACCGAAAATGGCTCTTGCTGGGTGGGTGGGATGAAACAAAGATGCGTTGGAAGCATCTCTCTTTGCCCCAGTATACGCTAGAATCCGAACACATCCCATGGCAGCAAAGGACGGAAATCCGGGGCAGCATAATCCACGGGAAAGCGGCCAAAGCCGCCAACCTGTGGAGCCGGCTTCCGGCGATGCTGACCCGCAAGCCAGCCCGACCACGACACTGCGGCGAGGATCCGGCGGCGCTGCCATGGAAGAAACCGGGATAGCAGCATCCCCTAGAAAGCAGCCAGCTTCCGACCCGTCGGACGAGGATGCGCTGGAGGAGGTCCGGTCCCCAGAGAGCGACGAGGATTCCGGCCCGGAAGAGTCGGGAAACATTCTCAACGAAGAAGGGTTAGGGGATCCAGATGAATCCCCGGTAAACCCTGAATCTGAAGCATTTTGGGAGGAAGAAACGCAACTTTCCCCCGATGAAAGTGTTCGAGGAGGTATGGGCACGATCGCACTGGAACGAATCCCGATCGATGAACAAAGCGCCAGGCTGGCGAGTTCTCGGATGCCGGCGGGATTGAGCGGCGACCTGTCGCAGATGAGCGATGCGGAAATTATGCAGCGCGCTGGGACCGGAGATGAGGCCTGCCTTGAATTTTTGATCACAAAATATCGACGGCCGATCATCAGTTTCATGTACCGTATGGTTCACAATCAGGCCGTAGCAGAAGAGCTTGCCCAGGAGGTCTTTCTCCGGGTCTATCGCGCCCGGGCAACGTATCGCGCCGAGGCCCGTTTTTCAACCTGGCTGTATCGGATTGCATCGAATATGGCCATCAACCACGCTCGAGACACCAAGTACGAGCGAGCCGCAGGCAGCGTCTTCCTGGACCAGGCGGACGAGGATACCGGCACAAAACCAGATGTGCCCGATCTTCGCCCGATTGCCGAACAGGATATGCTGCAGGATGAGCGAATGCGGCGTATTCGAGAACATGTAATGGCGTTGCCGGAGCGGCAACGGATGGCTGTCGTGATGCACAAGTATCAAGACATGGATTACAAGCAGATCGGAGCGGTGCTGAAATTAAGCGAGTCGGCGACCAAGTCGCTGCTGTTTCGCGCATATCAGACACTGCGAGAGAAGCTGAAAGAGTTTGCTTAAAATCGACGAAAGGAGAGAGCTGCCATGAAATGTGAAAAGCTCCAGGGGTATTTACCCGATATGATTTTCGATTCGACTCGTGTTCCCGCCGAGGCGATGCAGCATGTGAAGGAATGTGCCGCTTGTGCGGGTGAGTTGAAGGAACTGCAGAAGACCATGCAATTGCTGGATGATTGGAAGGCGCCCGAACCGAGTCCTTATTTCGATACGCGCCTGGCCGTGCGGCTGCGCGAAGCCAGAGAATCGGAAGCGCCCGGATGGCTGGAGAAGCTGCGTTTTCATTTTCTGTTTGGAAGCAATCTGCATCTGCGTCCGGCTGTGGCTGCGGCGTTTGCTTTGCTGGTCATCGTCAGCGGTGGTTCCTATTTCGGTATTGTGAGTTTGAATCAGACCGTTGCCCCACCCCACCCGCAAGCGGTCTCTGCCACCGTGAACGATCTGGAACTGCTCGATTCCAACGCTCAAACGCTGCAGCAGCTGGCGTCGTTCGACGAAACGAATGCAGACGGCAGTCCAGTGAATGCTGGAGGAAATTTGTCCAACTAGTCGTGGTTCCACCATCCTTCCATGGGGAACGAACAGATGGTGCAGGTGCTGGCGCTTTGCGATAAAGAGTGGGAGCGGCGGACGGGATAGTTTCAAACCTCGGCATTGCGAATGAGACGATGACCTGTCTTGGAAAAAAACGCACCTTGCTTGCCGCCATGCTCGCACAGCGGAGCAAACGCGAGGTTGTGGCCGCAGTGCATAATTTTTCAGCGGGTTCGTTTCTCCTTCTTGCGGCAGGGATGATGTTCCTGACGTGCAGTGTGGGATGGGCGGCCCATTGTTCGTCTGTTCCTTGTCCGGAACAGGCAACATCCCCACAGGAATCTGTCGCAGCGTACCAGAGCGGTCAGGCACCACCACTGACAAATGACGGCGGATATGCGGGTGGCGCCGTGGTCCGACCTGGTCCTTCGCAGCCGGAACGAGAGCATCTGGGCGAATGGCTTCGGCAGCATCAAAATCTGACTTTTCCCGAGCAAGAACGGGCCCTGCAAACCGAGCCAGGCTTCAATCGGCTGCCTGCGGCGCGGCAGCAGCGTCTCCTGGAGCGGCTGCAGCAACTGGACGCGATGCCGCCCGCCCGGCGCGAGAGAATGTTGGAGCGGTTGGAGACCTGGGAGCGGTTGTCGCCGGAGCAACGGCAGCAGGTCCGCGTTGGAATTCTCGAGGTGCACCAGATGCCGTATGACCGGCAGGTCATGATGCACAGGGCGGTTCGCGACCTGAGCCAATTTCCGCAATCGCAGCGCGGTGACATTTTGAATTCGCCGGAATTTCGGCGCCACTATTCCGACTACGAGCGGCAGGTTCTAGCAACATTGATGATGGCTCAGCCATACCAGCCGCTGCGGCCGCGGTGACGCACAGCGCACGAACGATCCCAAGCGATGCGCACCGCGTCGACCGCGTCGATTTTCGGCTTGCAGGTTTATTCGAAGCTCCCGAACCGCAGCATAGCCGGTTTGACCGTGCCCCTTTCAATCGCTATCATGGAATTGCGGGGTGGAGCAGCCCGGTAGCTCGTTGGGCTCATAACCCAAAGGTCGTAGGTTCAAATCCTACCCCCGCAACCACACGAATTTGCGTAGGGATGGCTTCTGAGCCATCCCTTTCGTTTCCAAGCAGATGCCAGCTTCCCTCGGCCACGTAGTGGGACTTCCCGTTCCCCGTATGCGGCATCATGCGGATCTCCGAAACATGCTTGAGCAGTTCCTTCCGGGCAGGCCCCGGATCGGCGGCCAGCAGCGCGCGGAGGCTCCCCATCCGTTCTGTGATGAAGTTGCGGACGTCCGCCAGATGAGCTTCCACCGAATCGTCACCCTGAGCCAATAGCTGATCGGTGATCTCGCGCAACTGCTGTTCTCGCTCGTGGATGGCCTCGACCAAAAATGTAGACGGCCCGGTCTCCGCCGCCGTCGCAGCCAGCCGCCGCAACTCCCCTTCGAGCTTCTGTTTGCGTTCCCGCATCTGCGCCAGTTGGTTCGAGAGATTCGCAAAGGCGCTCCTGACGTGGTTTCCAAACTCATCCAAAACGTAGCCGATGGCATCGGGCTGCAGGACCTTGTTTTGAAGCTCATCGAGTAACTGTTCTTCGATCCAATCCTTACGCACGGTAACGGAGTTCGGGCAGGTCCCGCGATTGAAGTGCTGTGAGCATCCATACTTCGGATAGTGGCCGTAGGAGGTATATCCGGTAATGATGATGAGATTGGCTCCGCACAAACCGCACTTCAGAAGCCCGCTCAGAAGGTAGGGACTGGTGCTTGAACGAGGGATCAGAACGCCACCGCCCTCACGCACGCCATAGGTGCGCCGGACGTGCTCCTGACGTTCGCGCACGCGCTGCCACAACTCATCACTGATAATCTGCAACTCCGGGTGCGCGACCGTGCGCCATTCGCTCTCCGGTCTCGCGCGCCGCACACGCTTATTC
>JAJYBW010000236.1 GCA_021778815.1 Acidobacteriota bacterium
TTCCAGATCGGCGGGCGCACTGTACACGGGATTGGTATCCAGAATGACCAGCCAATCCACCTTGCCCGCATTCAAATCTGCAACCAGCTGTTTCAGGTCGTCGATTTCGACGGTCGGCATTGGATTCACAGTCTCGGTGTAGACAACCGTCTTGCCGACATTGCCCAGCGCCTGGTTCATGGCAATGGCAGCCAGGTGAACTCCCGGCGCAGCCTGCTCGCCAGGGATGACCACACACTTGCCGGAATTCGCCTTCAGATCCTTCACCACCGCGTTCAGATAGGCGGTCTGCTCCGGTGTCCACGTCGACCCGCTGGGAGCTGCCCCTGCGCCTACGCCAGCGGCGACGGCTGCTGCAAAAGCTTCCATCTGGCTGGCACGCATCCGCAGCCGATGGTCCGCCTTGAATCCCGTGGTCGACGGCGTGCTTTCGACCGAGTACATGCGGTTCATTTCAACGCCGGGTTCAAGCGAGCGTCGCCGAGCGAAGTCCGCAGCCAGCTTCAGAAATCCTGGGTGCCAAAGACCGGAGAGAAAATCCGCATCCAGCGAGAGCACAACATCCGCCGCATCCAGCTTGTATTGCGGATCGACGAAGTCGCCGAAGGCTTGTTTCGTCGCAATGCGCGACGAGTCGCGATTGACAGGATCGTACTGCAGCCATTTCGCGTTGGGATATTTGGCGCTGGCGCTCTTCCACTGCGCCGACAGGGTCGGTGAAACCACGGTGCCGCTCAGGAAATACAGTCCCTGTCCGCCGCTGGCTTTCTTTGCTTCCAGCATGGCGGTAAAATCCGCCAGAAAATTGGGATAGTCGCGCGTTTCGCCGCGGTACAACACCCGCTTGGAACGATCCGGATCGTACATACCCAGCAATGTTCCCTGGGTATACGCATCCGAGGTCCCGTGATTCATGGGGTGTTCCGGATTGCCCTCAAGCTTGATGGGGCGAAAGGCTTCGCTTTTCACCAGCAGCGGAACCGAACCCATGGGAAAAGGATGCGCCGTCGCAAAAAACATCGGCTTACCCAGAACCAGATCTTCCGGCTGCTTGACGTATGGATAAATGGGCTCATCCGGCTGCTTGGTGCATCCGGTCAAACCAGCCAGGGCAATCGAAGCGCCCATCAACTTCATAAATCCGCGACGGGAAACAGAGTCCACCCACTCGGCAGCATGCTGCGGAAACTCGCGGCGCAACGCATCCTGGAAATCGGGCGTGTCGGCCAGCTCGTCGATGGTCCGCCAGTACCGCTTGCCCGACATGCCTGCCAGACGCGCCTGGGCCGTCTCAATCAACTGGGCCGATTTGGACTTCTCGACCGAATCCGTTGCCATGGTCTCGTGGGTACCGGTCTTGTGCTCGTTTTCCATCTTCGAATCTTGACCTTTGCGGTTATCTTTCGTGGCTGCGTCCAGAATCGGCTGGGATTGCCCTTGCATATCGCGATTCATCGATGACAAGTGTCACAGCTGGTCAGCTGCCGCGGCGGACGAATGTGGTATTGCACCAGCAGATAATTTCCAAGGGATGTCTGGTCTGTGAACTTGACGAAATGTGGATTGACCGGAACCTGCGCGTGCACGGAACCACCTGCTGAAGACGACCAGGATTGCATGTCGGAAAATTTCGGCGCATCCGTGCCGGTGCGCGGACTGGCCGGCGGGTCGAGAGCGGCCACCTGGGCGGCGTCATTGTCAGGATTCTGAGTGACGCAGTTCACCAGTTGCGCCGTCGGAGTGCCGGGGGTGGTGGGCTGATTCGTACACCAGACCGGATGCAGCGTGGACGGACTTTCCCAGGCCATCTGGTAAATCTGCGACGTGGGACGAAGGTTCTTAACTGGGTTGCGATGGCAGTTCAGGCACCACTCCATTTGCAGCGAGCTCTCCTGATAGGTCAGCGGCATTTCATCAATACGACCATGACAGGTAGAACAGCCAATCCCCTTGTTGACGTGGATGGAGTGGTCGAAGTACACGTAATCCGGCAGATCGTGGATCTTAACCCAGGGGATGGAGTTGCCAGTCGCCCAGCTGTTGCGCACCGGAGCCAGCAGGTCGGCATTGGTCCAGATCTGCGCATGGCAGTTGATGCAGGTCTTGGTCGGCGGAATGCCCGCGTAGCTCGATTTCTCCACTGACGTGTGGCAATACTGGCACTGCAGTCCCAGGCCTTGCACGTGATGCTTGTGGCTGAACGGGACCGGCTGCTCAGCACGTTGGCCCTGGCGGGTGACCCACGGGGAACGCTGCAGGTAGTTGAGCGTGACGCCCACTCCGATCAAGATCAATCCAAAAAGAACAAGGCTGATCCGAGTCAGCGAATTGGAACTGCGGTCAAAAATCTGCGCCATGTGTAGGTGCTTTCCTGCCTGCTTGCTCGGCTGTTCGTCGAGCTGTCTGAATTTTCCCCGAACCCAACGCCGGAGGTGTTCTGTTGAGCGGTGAGCTGTGACGGGTTTTGGTTGCAAAACAAGAGTTTGCCGTCGTGGAAAATTCGACGGCCCGAAAAAAAGACTACAGGAGCGATGGAAAGTTCGGCAACCCCCATTCAAATTTTCTGGGAAAATTTTTCTTCGAAATGAAAATCATTTCTACGGAACGGCTGATCCATACGCTGTACCACCCAATATTCACGCGCACAATGTCTGCCTCCCGACAGTTTTATCCTCGAGCATTGAGTTTGAGAGCCATCACCAACAGGCGCGGCTCGGTCATCTCTTCCATGGCGTAACGAACACCTTCTCGACCCTCTCCAGAGTCCTTCACGCCGCCATACGGCATCGAGTCCAGCCGCCATGTCGGCGCGTCGCCCACGATCAGCGCTCCCACCTGCAACGTGCGATAGGCCTCCTGAATCAGACCGGCATCGCGGGTCAGCAAGCCAGCCTGCAGTCCATACCTCGAGGCATTCACCGCGGCCGTCGCATCGGCAAAATTCTCGTAGGGCTCAATCGTGATGACCGGCCCAAAGATTTCCTCATCGCTGACTTTCATGGTTGAGCAAGTGCCGGTTAATACAGTTGGACGAATCATCTGGCCATTTCGTTTTCCGCCGGTCAGTGGTGTCGCACCGCCGCGAATCGCCTCGTCAATCCAGGTCTCTACCCGTTCGGCATCGCTCTCGCGAATCAGTGGACCCACGTCGGTCGAGTCCAGCGCAGGATCGCCGACCTGGAGTTTCTCCACCTGGCTTAGAACTGCGTCGCAAAACGGTTTGAAGATCGACTGCTGCACCACCACGCGTTGCACCGAGATGCAACTTGGTCCGGAATACCCAAATCCACCTTTCACCGCGGATTGGGCCGCGCCTTCGAGATCCGGCCAATCATTGTGGACGATCATGGCGGCGTTTCCGCCCAGTTCCAGCAGCACGCGTTTCTTTTTTGCCTGGGATTTCAACTCCCACCCGACGCGCGCGCTTCCGGTGAAACTGACGACGCGAATGCGATCGTCTTCGGCCACCAGCCGCGATGTGTCCTCATTGCCGAGTGGAAGAAACGCCAGCGCTTCCGCGGGCCAGCCCGCTTCCAGAATGGCGTGCACCAACAGCCAGGAACTCAGCGGCGTCTGCGGCGCAGGCTTCAAGATCACCGGACATCCGCAGGCGATGGCGGGCGCGAGTTTGTGCGCCACCAGATTCAACGGAAAATTGAACGGTGTAATGGCCAGAACCGGCCCGGATGGAAATCGTCGCGACAGACCCCATCGTCCAGCGGAAGATGGAAGCAGGTCGAGCGGCAGAACTTCGCCGCCCATGCGAGTCGACTCTTCCGCAGCCACACGAAATGTCAGGATGGCGCGATCGACTTCGGCACGAGCGGCGGTGATCGGCTTGCCTGCTTCGCGCATGATGGTCTGCGCAAATCGTTCGTGTTCTGCCTGCAGCCGAGCGGCGACGGTGGTCAAAATATTTTGCCTCTCCCACGATCCCAGGTCAGCGGTGCGCGCGAATCCCGAGACCGCTGCCGCCACAGCCTGCTGCGCGTCCGTCCACGTTGCCTGCCAGACATCGCTGATGACGGATTGATCGAACGGCGCGCGCACCTGCAGCCGTGTACCGGTGCGATGTTCCTTTCCACACACGATCCATCCAATTCCCTCTGCAGGAATGTTTCCGTTATTCTGCTGCACTGCTCACCTCGCCCGTTAGAAGCCGCCTCATAACCTCGAAATCGTTCGATACGTCTGGCGTGAGAACCGCAATCAAAGCGGGTCTCAGGTCGTTGGCCGATGCCGCGAGGCCATAGATGAGACGGCTTCTACGCCACAGTGTATAGACTGGAGAGAGTGACTGGCCGTCTCCGCAAAGTTCGTTACGATCACGCCCGTGCCTGTCAGGAATTGACGGTCGCGGACGCCCGCCTGGCGAAATTGATGCAGCGTTCCGGCCCGTTCGCCATGCGGCTGAAGCCGACGCATTCCACCTTTGAAGCACTGCTGGAATCGATCGTGTACCAGCAATTGCATGGACGCGCGGCGAAGGCGATTCATGGACGCATCCTGCAATTGTTCCCCGATCACACCCCTACCGCTGCGGGAATGTTGCGCCTGCGCGATGCCGCGCTGCGTGGCGCCGGCCTGTCGGCCAGTAAGCTGCTCGCCATTCGAGACCTGGCGGAGAAGAGCGAAGCAGGCATTGTGCCGCCGCTAACGAAACTGCATCGCATGGCCGATGAGGAGATTTGCGCGAGGCTCACCACCGTTCGCGGGATTGGTGTCTGGACAGTGCAAATGCTGCTCATTTTTCGCATGGGTCGACCCAATGTGCTTCCGGTTTCAGACTATGGAGTTCGCAAGGGGTTCGCCCTGACCTTCGGTAAATTGCGCTCCGGCGATCCAGTCACCCCGGCCGATCTTCCCGCACCCGATGTGATTCGACGCCGGGCAGCGCGCTGGGATCCGTGGCATTCGGTGGCCAGCTGGTATTTGTGGCGCGCCTGCGATTTGCCGCTGCTAGGCGACCCTCCGCCGGCGCGGAGAAATCGATGACCCCGCCGCAGCGATTCGTGTGTGTGCATGGTCACTTCTATCAGCCGCCGCGAGAGAATGCCTGGCTGGAAGCGATCGAAGTGCAGGACTCCGCCGCCCCGTATCACGACTGGAATGCGCGCATCAATCACGAGTGCTATGCCGCCAACGGCAGCTCACGGATCCTGAATGTGCAAAACAAAATTGTTCGCATCGTCAACAATTATTCCCGCATCAGTTTCAACTTTGGCCCCACCCTGCTGGCGTGGATGGAAAAATCCGCTCCGGTGAGCTATCAGAAGATCATCGACGCCGACCGCATCAGCATCGAGAGATTCGGCGGGCATGGCTCCGCTATCGCGCAGGTCTATAACCACATCATTCTTCCGCTGGCCTCCACGCAGGACAGAATCACGCAGATTCGCTGGGGCATCGCCGACTTTGAACATCGCTTTGGCCGCAAGCCGGAAGGCATGTGGCTGTCGGAAACGGCCGTCGACCTGGAAAGCCTGGACCTGCTGGCGCGCCACGGAATCCTGTTCACGATTCTGGCGCCGCACCAATGCGCCCGTGTCCGGGACATTGGCACAGAGGACGATCCGGAAGGTCCAACATGGCGGGAAACCCCCAACGCAAGCGTCGACCCAACTCAGCCGTACCTGGTACACACCTCCGAAGGGCACAGCATCACGGTATTTTTCTACGATGGGCCCATATCGCGCGCCATTGCATTTGAAGGC
>JAJYBW010000237.1 GCA_021778815.1 Acidobacteriota bacterium
GAAGAGTTCGGTTTCGATGTAGTCCTCAGGAATGGCGGCGCAATTTAATTCGACGAAGACGCGATCGGCGCGCTGGCTTTCCGCATGCATGGCGCGGGCGATGACTTCTTTTCCGGTGCCGGACTCGCCATAGATGAGCACGCGACCGTTGGTGGGCGCCATGAGGCGAATCTGTTGCCGCAGCGCTTTGACGGGAACGCTTTCTCCGGTGATGTGAGCGCGGGCGGTGAGCTGCAGCTGAAACTCCCGGTTCTCGATACGCAGGCGACGCGATTCAACTGCGTTTTTCAGGATGATGAGCGTGCGTTCCAGCGAAAGCGGCTTTTCAAGGAAGTCATAGGCGCCCAACTTGGTTGCGCGCACGGCGGTCTCGATGGTGCCGTGGCCGGAGATGATGATGACTTCCGGGCCGGCGATCGAGTCAAATTTGCGAATCTGCTGCAACACTTCCAGTCCGTCGCGATCCGGCAGCCAAATGTCGAGCAGCACGGCGTCGAAAATGGCATCGCGGATCAGATCGAGACATTCCGCTGCAGTGCCGGCGGTGGTGACGGCGTAGCCTTCCTCGGCGAGGATGGCTTCGAGAGTGCTGCGAATATCGGGCTCGTCGTCGACTACCAGGATGTGATTCATCGCTCCACCACACTGATGGAGGGAGATATCGCTTCCTGCACTGCAGGAGAGTCAGCGAAGGGAATCATAATGACGAAGCGGGCTCCGGCGGGAGAATTTGTTTCGACGTGAATATTGCCTTGATGTTCCTGCACGATTTTCGCGGCAATGGAAAGGCCGAGGCCGGTGCCGCGGCGGCGGGTGGAGAAGAAGGGTAGGAACAGGCGCTCGCGGATTTCATCGGTGATGCCGTGGCCGGTGTCGGCGATGACGATTTCCGCCATGGTCTGGGTTTCGTTGGCTGCCGTGCGCACGGTCAGCACGCGCAGCAGCGTAGAGTGCATGGCTTCTGCCGCGTTATCGATGAGGTTGCTGAAAGCGCGTTTCAGGGCCTCTGCGTCGGCCATCACGGGAGGAAGATGTTCCGCCAGGTGGAGGCGAACTTCAATTCCTTCTAATCGGCCCGCGAACAGAGTGAGCGTATTTTCCACGATGCGATTCAGGTCGGTCGAGGTTCGATTGGCGGCGGGGAAGTCGGCGAGCGCGGCAAACTGATCGACCAGCTGGCGCAAAGTTTCGACCGAGGAGCGAATCACTTCTGTCGAACTGCGCAGCACGTGCGCCGAATCCTCCGTGAGGCCGCGATCGATGTGACGTTCGATGCGTTCGGCGGAAAGCGCGATGGGCGTGAGCGGGTTTTTGATTTCATGGGCAACGCGCTGGGCGACTTCTTTCCATGCCATTTGTTTTTGCGCGCGCAAAACGTCGGTCACGTTATCCATGACCACGAGATGACCGTGAAGGGAGCCGCGGAGTCGGGCGACGGTAAAAATCAAATGGAGTGGGCCGCGGGAGCTTTGCGCTTCGATCTCCGTGGAGGCTGCCGGAAGGCGACGGCTGCGGCGGAGGACGCGGCCAATTTCTAGGGCAGACTCGGTTGGGAAGAGGGATTGAATCGGCTGACCTTCAATGGGCAACTCGCCTAACGGATCGAGCATTTCGCAGAACGCGCGATTGGCCTGCAGGATTTTCAGATCGTTGTCGAGCGTGGCCACGCCGCTGGGAATGGTTTCCAACACAGTTTCCAGTTCACGCCGGCGCTCGTCGATGGCGGCATTGGCTTCAGAAAGTTTATAGGTGGAGGATTCAAGCTGGGTCCGACTATTTTCAAGATCGGTGGCCATGTGGTTGAACGAACGCATCAACTCGCCCAGTTCGCCGGAGGCGGCAATGTCGACGCGTGAGCCATAATCCCCGGATGCCATGGCGTCCATTGCATCGGCCAGGGCTTCCACCGGGCGGGTGACTTGCTTGGACAGAAACAGGGCGAGCCAGCTGCTGACAAACAGCGTCAAGCCGGTGAGCAGGAGAAGGACGAGGAGATAGGTCTGACGCACTCGACGGCGCGCCCGCAACAGGGTCCAATATCGTTCTGTGCCGCTTTCGATATCGTGGACGGCGATGCCGATATCGGGTGGCAGCGGCAAACCCACCACGATCACGACGCCATTTTGCGATGGAGCATCCCCGACAGAGTAGGCCGTCTGGCCAATTTTCAAGATGGGGTCATCCGTGCGCTCGGAGGCTCGAAGAATTTCGTCGGACAGGGGAACTTGCTCGGGCATCCGCTGGGGTTGTGCATTGGGCTGAACACTGGAGATCAGGCTCACGGTATCGCCGTCGGTCGGAAACTGGTACTGATTGATGACCTTTCCGTCGCGGTACATGACTACAAATCCACCTTGCAGTGTCACTTTGTGGCGACGAAATAACTCCAGCAATGACTCTGGGTGAGCGGGCAGATCGGCAGAGACGACTGCGGGTTCATGAGCCAGCGATTCCGCTTCGGCGCGGGCGTTGTCGGCGGCGTATCGAGAGATCTCCATGGCCAGTTGCATGGATTCATCGCGAAGCTGGACGACGGGCTGGGAAAACCAGCGGTCGATGGAACGGTTCATTAACAGGTAGTTAAACGACAGCATGAAACATGCGGGTACGACGGAGAGCAGCAGCGCTCCCAGCAACATGCGGGCGCGGAGGCGTGAACCGAGGACGCGGCTTTGTCCGCTGGCGTAGAGCTTGAGGATATTTCGCAGCAGCAGAACGACCAGCATGAGAAACAGCAGAAAGCTGATTCCGGAAAGCGCTGTAAAGAGCAGGATGGAGCCGGTGTTGTCCGGGGAGAGAAACTTCAGGTTGAAAGCATTTTCCGCGATGAGGAACAGCAGGATGACAAGCGCCAGCGAGCCCAACACCACTACCGCCGTTCGTCGGTTGCTGGTTCCCATGGTGGTTGGCTCTCTCCACAGTGATTATAGGTTCGAGAGTCGGGGATGGGAGGGCTATTTCAGCGCGGAAAACCCCACGCAATCCTGTAGGTGAGGTGTCCTGGTTCGCAACATGGTGTGTCGCATGGCCCTTGACAGGGCGGCGAGATTGAATCAACCTGCAAACGGAGGTTCTATGATTCGCGATGCACGTTTTGGTATCCGAGCTTTGCCGTTGATCCTGGTTGCGGTAGTTATTTTCGGCGTTGGCTGTTCGAAAAAGCCGACGGACGCGCAACTTGCAGCCAATGTACAAAAGCAAATTGGAGCCGACTCGGCGCTGCAGGGACAGCCCATCTCTGTGGCGGCGAACAACGGGACAGTGACGCTGAGCGGCACGGTGAATGGACCGGGTTCGCGTGAGCTGGCCAGCAATGATGCGGCGAAGGTGGCGGGAGTGAAGACGGTGGTGAACGACCTGACCATGGCGAACGGACCGGACATGGGTCCGATGCCTGGGAACGATCAGTCGGCGCAGGGTGGCCCGGGAATGCCGCCTCCGCCTCCTCCTCCGCCAGCGATGAATGGTGCGTCGGGGCAAGGGGATGGTGCTGGGATGCCGCCACCGCCGCCATCGCGGAACAGTCGGTATCGGCAGGGTGGTGCTGGGATGCCGCCTCCGCCTGCTAGCTCGGCAGCGGCCGCACAAGGCCAGACTGTGGTGGTTCCCGCAGGAACCAGGGTGCGGGTGCGGCTGAATCAAACATTGTCGACTCGAGACAGCCAGACGGGCGATCCGTTTTACGGGGTATTGGCCAGCTCGGTGCAGGTGAATGGCCAGGTGATCATTCCCGCCGGTGCGCAGGCCAGAGGAGTGGTTACAGAGGCCCAACCCCTGGGCCGATTCAAGGGGCAGGCGGTGCTGGCTATCCGGCTGGATGGCATCCGCAGCGGTGGGCAGACCTATATGGTGCGGACCGGCCGGGTGGTGCGTGTGGAGCAGGGTAAAGGTAAGCGTTCCGCAATTCTAACGGGAGGCGGCGCCGGCCTGGGAGCGCTAATTGGCGGTCTGACCGGAGGCGGCAAGGGAGCGCTGATTGGTGGCCTGCTGGGCGGCGGAGGCGGCGCGGCGGGCAGCGCCTTCACGGGGAATAAGGACCTGGTATTGCCGGCCGAGAGTATCGTTACGTTCAGTCTGGAGCGCAGCCTGACGGTGACCCAGTAAGCGGGGTTGCATCTCAGTATTGAGAAGGAGGCGAAGTCCAATGCCGATGATCGATGCTCGCAGATGGCAACATTATCACCGCCATGGCATTGATCGGGGATGGGATGATGGCGATTGTGCGGCCCCATCGGGACGCACAGGCCTGGAACGTGGGGCCGAAACCATGGCGCAGCTTGATGCGATTTATGGGAAACCATCCAACCCTGACCCGATGTATCGGAGTCGCGCAGGTGGTGGCTGGAATCATGTGGGCGAGCCGGGAAGAACGAATTCTCGAAAAGTAGAAATCGCGGCTCGAAGGTCTTGTCTATCGCGAAAGAGATGTGGGCTCCCCCTTCGCGGGTACTGCTGCAACTGCGCAGGTTCTTTTGCTCTCGGGCTTTCGACCGGCACTCCGCAGCGTGCCGTGAAGCCTGGGCGCGCCGCAGGAGAATCGAATGCCCGAGTAGTTTTGGCGGGGACGATTTTCTGATAGCCATGATGGGATTTGGGAGAGCTTCGCGACATGGAAAGGCAAGACTGCGGAGGTAATTCGCAGTCGCGCAAGGAAGCATTCGAAACAGCTTGTAAGGTGGGCCAATGAGCATTGAAGTGAGGGAATTGCGGGCGGAAGATGTGCCTCGGATTGCGGAAACGTATGGTGGGGCGGCCTGGCATGGTGGGGCAAAGAAATGGGATCAGCGATTGGTGGAACATGCCCACGGGCAGCGGCTGGTGTTGCTGGTGGTGGATGGGACTGATGTCCTGGGATACGGGTCGTTGCTGTGGCATTCCGGGCATGCGCCATTTCGTGAGGCGCACATTCCGGAGATCAACGATTTGGTGGTGGCGGAACGGTGCCGCAACCAGGGCATCGCGACGAAGCTGATCCAGGCGCTGGAGGAGCGGGCGCGAGCGGTGAAATGCCCGAAGATCGGCGTTGGTGTCGGGCTGTTTAAGGAATACGGCTCAGCGCAGCGGCTGTATGTTCACCTGGGATATGTGCCGGACGGAAAAGGAATGGCCTCGGGTGGCCTGCCAGTCGCGGCCGGCGACAAGGTGCTGGTGGACGATGATCTGGTTCTGTGGCTGGTGAAGGAGCTGGACGTTGCTCCTGATTCTTCCAAACACTCCGGGTGACCCCCAACGACAAAGGGCAGCCACCGACTCCGTGGGAGTCGGTGGAAGTCAAGGCTCCATAGGGACTTCGACTTTGCCGGTCGCCGGGTTGTAGCCATCCGTAAGCGTCTCCATGAAGGCGACGAGCTGATCTTCTTCATGGTCGGTCAGGTGAAGATTGCCGATCGTTTTGTCGAGGTTCTTGCTGGAGTCGGGCGGAGGAAAACAGTCGATATTGAGGCGTTTGCCGGCGCAAGTTTGACCGGGTTGCACTTGATATTTGTCTCGGGTGTTATAGAAGTGGACAACTTCTTTCAGACTCTTGAAGTACCCGTTATGCATGTAGGCTTTGACGAATGCATGCGACGGCAAGCCTGGCCGGAGATCCACGTTGCGTAATGTGGGCGTCTGCATCGCACCCTGGAAGGCTTCGCCATACTGGGACCACCGCTGATTCGGACTTCCACCGGCTGTCTGAAGAAGC
>JAJYBW010000238.1 GCA_021778815.1 Acidobacteriota bacterium
TCGCAAGGTAGATCGAACTGTTCGGCCAGCGCGCGAACAAATTTAGCGTCGTCGACAGAAGCCTGTCCACGCAAACCGTGCTCGACGTGCAGGACACTCAGCACAATGCCCAGCTCGTCGCGCTGCGCCATCAGGGTACGCAGCAGCGCTGTGGAGTCGGCCCCACCCGAAACAGCCACGCACACTCGGTCTCCTGGTGCAAACAGGGCCGTATCCACCGGAAGCACTGGAGCCGCGCCCTCTGTCTCAACACCGACTTGTAGCCGTGGCTTTTTGGGCATGGATTCGCCAGACGGGTCGATAGTTCGAGACCGCTCCTCTGTATGGTATCTCTCCGACTGCTCAAGACACGGCGACCAAGCTGATCCGCCCGACCCGCAGCCATCTGCGCGCCGCCTGCGACGAGTGGGGCTGAATAGCAATAGGAACTGGAACGGCTCTACGCCGGTTGCGGCGTGAGTAGAACAGTGGCGGCTTCAACTCCGTGCGCCAGGCGGGTCAGGGTGAGGACGGTGATGTCGTCTTCCTGGCCGAAATTGCAGGCAGTTTCGGCGATCTGTTCGGCGGAGGGGTGTGTCGCTAACAGGCTGGCGAGGCGCTCGAAGCCGAAGAGTTCGTTGCTGGCGTTTTGCGCTTCCAGGACGCCGTCGGTGATCAGAGTCATTGTTTCTCCTGGAGCGAGATGGAGTGCGGCCTCTTCGTACTCGACGCCAAGAGCAACGCCGAGGGGCAGCGAACCGGCCAGCGCGGTAACTTCTTCTCCATCGATATAAGGAGCGAGATGGCCAGCGTGGGATGCGAGGATCTGCTGGTCTGGCGCGATGCGCAGGACGAGGCAGGTGACGAAGCCGCCGGACATACGACCGTGCAGGCGAAGGTTCAACTGCTTCAAAATCTCCGCGGGCTCTTGATTGTAGCTGGCGATGGTTCGCAGGGTGCCGACGATGAGCGAGACAATCATGGCCGCCTTCATTCCCTTTCCGCTCACATCCCCAATCGCTACCAGCGTGCCGCCACCCTCAAGCGAAAAAATCTGGAAAAAGTCGCCACCGACTTCCGAAGCCGGGCGATAGACGCTAGCGATGGCATAGCCGGGAATAGCAGGGACTTTTTCCGGCACCAGAACCTGCTGCACCTCGCGTGCCGCCAGCAGTTCGTGCTCGACAAGCTCCTGGCGGCGGCGCTCCGCAAGAAAATGGCGGAAGACGGAAAAACACAGCGCCAGCAGCAGCAGCACCAGGAGGATGAGACCGATGTCGTAGTTAAAAAAACCAACCTGAAACATGTCCTCGAGCCAATCCATTTTCCAATGGAGAACATTGGGCCACTGGCCGGAAACGTTGTACAACGCGGTTACGGTAAAGAACGCAGTACCCGTCGCAATGACCGGCCAATCCCGCTTGGCGCCTTTTAGGCCGAGTGCAATCCCCAACAGGACGAGGGGCGTGAAAGAGAAGATCATGATGAAGATGGTTGCCACAGCGTCGACGTACTGCATCCCCGGACCAGCATAGGCCCAACAAAGACCCACTCCAGCGTCAACCGCATATGGAATGGCGATCAGCAGTGAAACGACAGAGACAATCCGCCGCAGCCGGCTGCGGCCCTGCAGCCCGAACAGCCATAAAACAAGCAACAGAAAGGCGGTGTTCACGGCTCCATCCGCGAGGGCATCTTTGAACTCAATCCAGTTACCGGCCCTGATCGCGTACGATGATATGGAGACGGCGGCGGCGCCCAGCAGAAAGACGGCAAACCAGAGATACAGCGGGTCCCGCCGACCCCGCAGGTACACGACCAATGCTACGAATGCGATCAGCAGAGTGAGTGCCTCTGTCCCCGCGTACAGGTAATCCGCGGCGAGCATCGATTGAAGTCTAGCGGCTGGGAAGCGCTGCTCCTGCGCAGCGTCGCCAATGACGGGAGGATGAAGGAAACCGCAGTCGTCTGGGAGGGATGTGGGATATTGGCACCACACGCGAATGGCGAGAACGCCGGAAACTGACGGCTGGCTCTCGAGCGGCAGAGGGAAGGCCGCTGTATCGAAGTACGGCCAGTTGAAGCGGGGTGGAACTGTGCCCACGCTGCCCAGCAACTGACCGTTCCAATAGACCTGGTACGTGTTGGCAGCGTTTACAAGGACGGCGAGTTTTTGCGCAGGGTCTTGCCGGTTGATGGTGACGACGCGGCGGTACCAGGCGAATTGTGTGTAAGGGATGTTCTGGTCCCCGAGAGTCTCGGCGTTCACCTGCTTCCAGCCGGAATCATCGAACGCCGGATCGGCCCAGAGCGGCGTCTTCGATCCCACAGCTTGCGGCGAGTCTCCCGGGTGGAATTGCCACTTGCCGTCGAGTTTCACTTCCGGTGTGCCGACGCTGATGGTTTTCTGCGGCTGGGACGAAGATAGCTGCGCCCCAGCGATTGCCGGCATGGCGAACCCGGCAGCGATCGCGAGGGTGGCGCCGAGCAAAACCGCGCACTTGCGACCAGCAACTCTACGGGAGTGATCCATCAGCTTGCGAAGCACTGCGCCGCATCCTTTCAAGAAGTATGAGTCACGAAGGAGCGTGGAATAGACAGCGAACGAACCTGGAGATGACAATACGGAACCCGGGACAGCGACGCAAGACTGACTTGAAGAAATTGATGGGAAACCAGCTGGTCAAAGTCGACCGGCGATCTGAGGGCAGTCTCGCTGTGCGCACCTTCGGCCGCTCCGGTATACTTCTCCTTTCATGCAGGTTTTCGTCATACTTCCCGCGGCAGGCCTTGGAACGCGCATGGTAACAGGCAGCGCGACTCGCCAGGCTCCAAAGCAATTTCTAGAGTTGCATGGGCAGCCCATCCTGGTGCTGACGGTGCGCGCGTTTCTGCAGGTCTCCAGCGTGCAACAGATCTTTGTCGCGGTGCGTAAGAGCGAAATACAACGCGTCCAATCGCAACTGGCCGAGCATGGTTTGGCCGACAAGGTTTCCGTGGTTGAGGGCGGCGACACCCGCCAGGACTCCGTCCGAAACGCCATGAAGGCGCTACCGGCTGCCGACGAAGACATTGTGCTGGTCCACGATGCCGTGCGTCCGTTGATCGACGCCGCCACCATCGAACGCACCATCGAATCGGTCGAGCATCATCACGCCGCCATCGTTGCTGTTCCGGCCGTCGACACCATCAAGCAGGTGGAGCGAACCGCGGATGGCGCTATCATTACCTCCACAATTCCGCGCGAACGCATTGTTCTGGCGCAGACGCCGCAAGGATTTCGCTTCCGTCTGCTGCGACAGGCGATGGAGGCAGCAGAGTTGGACGGCTTTGTCGGCACCGACGAAGCGTCGCTGGTGGAGCGGTTGGGAATCGAAGTTGCCGTAGTTCCAGGTTCGCCGCGAAACTTCAAAATTACGCAGCCCGGAGATCTGGCGCTGGCCGAGTTCTATCTAGCCCAGAGCTGAATCGTCACCAGCGCCGCGAAAAAGCCGTGTATCCTGCCTAATGAAGGCCTGCATTTGTATAGCAGGCGTAGAACTCCCCGGTACACCGAGAAAGATCGCGATACGACATGATGAGGATTGGATATGGCTGGGACTCCCACGCCTTTAAGCCAGGCGTTCCCTTGAAAATAGGCGGCATCGCCTTCGACCATCCCTCCGGATTAGCCGGCCACTCCGACGGAGATGTCCTGCTGCACGCTATCACCGATGCGCTACTGGGTGCAGTCGCCGCGGGCGATATCGGCAGCTTTTTCCCGCCCGGCGACGCGCGCTGGAAGGATGCGGATTCTTCCCTGTTTCTGCAAACGGCTCTGGAAGAAGTTGAGCACGCTGGCTATCGCATTTCCAATGTCGATACCACCCTGGTGCTGGCCGCTCCCAAGATCGGTCCTGTGGCCGAAAGGTTGCGGGAACGAATCGCAGATCTTCTCTCCATCGAGCCTGGCGCTGTCGGAATCAAGGCGAAAACCCCAGAAGGCTTGAACCAGGATGACGTCGCCGTCGCGCATGCCATTGTGCTGCTGGAGAAAATCGACGAAGACTCCCTGCTGGAGAAAATGGCAGCTGTAGCGGACCCGGAAGTGGAGGACGTGCAGATGGATGACGTTGTTCGCAAGCTGGTCGGACGGACGGCGGCCACATCGCGGCACAAACCAGGATTCAACACCGACGACATTTCCTGAACCTTCGGCGCCTCGCAGAAACAAAAGAGCCCGCTGAATCATCAGCGGGCTCTTCCTTTGTCTAACCCCACCAAAGAAGCGCCTAGAAGTGGTACGCAAACCCTATCGCGGGCTGCGACATGATGTAGCGCCGACCTGTGCTGTATCGGCTGATGCCGTAATCCGGAGTGTTGAAGATCTGTCCACGATATTGCACCCGCAGATCCCAGCTGGGACTCAACTGATAGGCAATGCCGCCGCCGAACAATACGGTCGGCTCTTCTGTTTGCTCTGTATCGTAGGTAGTCGTCTTGGTGCCGATCGGAGTAAAGAACAGGATTCCACCGCCACCTTCAATAAATGGATTGAACTTCTTAAACGGAAAGGTGCGCACGTACGCCGCCGTTGCTTCCTGCAGGCCGGTATAAACTCTGGCATTAAATGTGCCACCGGAGTTGGCGGTGAACTTACTGGTGTAATGGCTGTACGAATAATTCGCTTCAACCGCTCCATTCGGGGTGAGCTGGTAGCGGTAACCAAGGTAAAGGCCCATCCCAAGGGTGGACTTCAGCTGGATCGGCGGGTTGGTCGGGGCTGCGGTATTGCCTTCAACGTACGGTTGAATGACCCCCATGGCGCTAAGGTTCACGTCCTGGCGGGCGCCTTCATCCTGTGCATAGCCGATTCCGGCCAGCATTGAAACCAGACACATGATCAAAAACAACTTCTTCATTCGCGAGTGAACCTCTGGTCGACCCAAATCCCGATTCAAATTTTCAAACCCGTGTTCGCTTTACGTCGCAACCCGAAGTACTTGTATCCCAGGGCGATCGGAACGCGGCTCAACCTTCTGCAATTCTGTTAGAAGTGGTAGGCGAAACCAATTGCGGGCTGCTGCATCACGTACCAGCGATTGGTCTGGTACTGCGCGATCCCGAAATCGATCGACTTAAAGACCTCCGCCCGATACTGCACCCGCAAATCCCAACTCGGGCTCAATTCATACGCGATTCCGCCTCCCAGCAAAAGCGCGGTCGCTTTGGTTCGCGCGCCCGCGTTGGTGTTGGTTCCAGTATCGTTGATCGGATCGAACAACAGCATCGCCGCGCCTGCTTCTCCGAACGGATTGAACTTTTTGTACACAAAGCTGCGTACGTATGCCACAGACCCTTCCTGCAGCGAAGAGTGAAACGTTGAAGTTGTGAAAGGAGCAGTAAATTTCGTGTTGAATTGGGAGTACGAGTAATTCCCCTCAATGGCGCTGCTCGGCGTCAACATGAAACGGTAACTTAACAGGACGCCCTTACCCCAGTCATTGGTTTGGGTGATTGCATTGCCGGTAATCGTGGGCTGATAGGTGCCTAGATAGCTGATGCTGGCATCCTGCCGGCTTTCCTGTGCAAATCCAGCCGCTGCCAGCATTGGCAGCAGACAAAACAAAAGAAGCAACTTCTTCATGCGGTAATGAACCCCTCGTCCGCCACCTCCACACGCAGATTTTCTTGCTGTTCCACGCGTAAAGTTT
>JAJYBW010000239.1 GCA_021778815.1 Acidobacteriota bacterium
ATCACAGCGCGGACATCCGCTGACGCGGCAGACGGTATGGGCCATGGTGAAGCATGTAAACCATCGCGCCAGCCCGCACATGCTGCGGCATAGTTGCGCGACGCACATGGTGGAACACGGCGCGGACCTGCGCACGGTGCAAACATTGCTGGGCCACGCAGACATCGCGACCACGCAGATTTATACGCATCTGGCGTTGGGAAGGCTGAAGGCGGTGCATCGGGCGCATCACCCACGCGGGCAGATGCAGGCGCGTAGTTTGGAGGGGGCGGAATGAAGCTCACATCTCAAAAGCGAGATGTGGGGCACCCAGGCTCTAGTCAGAATGGATCACCCGAGCCGTCAGCTCCGGAAATTCTGCGGCTGATTGCGCAATATATGGCGGTTCTGACGGTAGAGCGTGCCTCGTCGGAACACACGGTGCGCGCCTACCGGAGAGAGCTGCATTCTTTCGCGGCATTTTTGGCGAAGCGCTGCGGCGAGGGCGTGGGGCCGTCGCAAATCGAACATCCTGTGATCCGGGAATATCTGGGGACGCTCTACGAAAAAAAATTATCGAAGCCATCCGTGGCGCGAGCCCTGGCGGCGATCCGATCGTGGTTTGGCTGGCTGGCGAGGACAGGGCACATTGAGCAAAATCCGGCGCGATTGGTGTCGACGCCCAAGCTGCCGAAACATCTGCCGCGGGTGCCGGGAGCGGAACAGCTGAACCAGGCGTTCAACGATGCGGATGCGGAAACGGCATGGCCGGAGCGCGATCGCGTGATCATGGAGCTGTTGTACGGCTGCGGCATTCGAAACGCGGAGCTGGTAGGGCTGAACCTGGGAGATATTCAGTGGGGCAATGAGTGCCTGCTGGTGCGCGGCAAGGGTCGCAAGGAGCGGTATGTTCCGCTGGGGGATGCGGCGGCGATGGCGATCCGCGCGTATTTGCCGCAGCGGGGGCAGAAGCTGCTGGACGCGAAGCGGGCGTCGGAGGCGCTGCTATTGAATGTTCGGTTGCGCGGCGACGGCCGCCTGACGACTCGCAGTGTTGGCCGGATCGTGAAGCATCTGGCTGTTTCTCACGGCCTTGCCGCCGATGTGCATCCGCATACGCTGCGCCATGCGTTTGGGACGCACATGCTGGAGGAGGGGGCGGATCTGCGCGCGATCCAGGAAATTCTTGGCCACGCGCGGCTTTCGACCACGCAGCGGTATACCCATTTGACCTCTGGGCAGGTGGCGGCGGTGTATGACAGGACGCACCCGAGAGCGAAAGGCTAAGGCAGGAGCGAAAGGCTGCTGCCGGACGTCCGGATCTTGCGACTGGCGATGCGGCTATCTGACCGTTACAATGGAGATGTGGCCATTCCTGTGAGTCGCTGATACTAGGCGCGAAGCTTCCGCCGCGACAACCGCTTACAATTTACCTGTATACGCCGGTTTTGAGTCATTGTGCGGCGGCGAATACGCAACAGCGAAAGACGCTGCAAGACAAAGGTTGGATTTTCTCGTGATACAGCTTGGCGATGCATTAACCAAAGTTTTCGGAACCAGCAACGAGCGCACCGTGAAGCGCATGTTGCCGACGGTCAAGGCGATCAACGCCCTGGAGCCGGCGATGCAGCAGCTTACGGACGAACAGATGCGCGCCAAGACGGACGAATTTCGCGCCCGCATTGCGGCAGCCATTGCCGACATCAAGGACCCCGAGGAGCGGACCAAGGCGGAACAGGATGTGCTGGAGCAGCTGCTGCCGGAGGCGTTCGCGCTGGTGCGGGAAGCTGGGCGTCGCGTCATCGCCATGCGTCATTTCGATGTGCAGCTGATTGGCGGCATGGTGCTGCACCAGGGCAACATCGCAGAAATGAAGACCGGTGAAGGCAAAACGCTGGTCGCCACGCTGCCTTGCTATTTGAATGCGCTGGCCGGACATGGCGTGCATGTGGTCACGGTGAACGATTACCTGGCGAAACGCGATGCGGAGTGGATGGGCAAGATCCACAACTACCTGGGTCTTTCGGTCGGCGTAATTGTGCATGATTTGAGCGACGAACAGCGTCGCGCCGCCTATGCCGCGGATATTACCTACGGAACCAATAACGAATTCGGCTTCGATTACCTGCGCGACAACATGAAGTTTGAGCTGGCGGAGTGCGTGCAGCGGCCGCCGTATTACGCGATTGTCGACGAAGTGGACTCCATCCTGATCGACGAAGCGCGGACGCCGCTGATTATCAGCGGGCCCACCGATCAGACGACCGACAAATATGCGCGGGTGGTGCGCATTGTTCCGCAGTTGGAGCTGGGCGAGGAGATCGAATCGCTCGACAACAAGATTCTGACCGGCGATTATGTGGTGGATGAAAAACATCGCACCATCGGCGTGACCGATGAGGGCTGGGTCAAGATTGAGAAGCTGCTGGGAATTGAGAGCATTGCCGATCCGGAAAACTGGGACCTGAAGCACTACGTTGAAACCGCAATCAAGGCGCATGCGCTGTACAAGCGGGATGTGAATTACGTCGTCAAGGACGGCGAAATCATCATCGTCGACGAGTTTACCGGCCGCCTGATGCCGGGACGGCGCTGGTCCGACGGGCTGCACCAGTCGATTGAAGCCAAGGAAGGCGTGAATATCCGGCGCGAAGATCAGACGCTGGCGACCATCACATTCCAGAACTATTTCCGCCTGTACAAAAAGCTTTCCGGCATGACCGGAACCGCCGATACGGAAGCTGCTGAGTTCGAAAAAATTTACGAACTGTCCGTGGTTGTGATTCCGACGAATATGCCAATGCGGCGCATTGACAACACCGACGTGGTGTTTCGCACGGCGAAGGAAAAATATTTTGCGGTGGCCGACGAGATTGCGCGGCTGAATGAATTGAAGCAGCCGGTGCTGGTTGGCACCACGTCGATTGAGAAGTCGGAATTGCTGTCGCAGATTTTGCAGCGGAAGAACATTCGCCACGTGGTGTTGAATGCCAAGTTCCACGAGCGCGAGGCGGAGATTGTGGCGCAGGCCGGTCACCTGGGCATGGTGACGATTGCCACCAACATGGCGGGCCGCGGAACGGATATTGTGCTGGGCGGCAATCCGGAGTTTCTGGCGAAGCAGGAGCTGGTAAAGAAAAATCGCGCGCGCGCGGTGAGTGCTGCGGAGGGCGAGATCTCTCCCACAGCGGCGCCGGGGATGATGCGTTTTTATTATCAGAGCCAGGAGTTTGAAACGCCTGAGTCGGACTGGAAAGAAGTTTACGCGGGCTATGCGGCGCAGGCTGCGAAGGAGCGCGAAGATGTGTTGGCGGCGGGTGGCCTGATCATTCTGGGTACGGAGCGGCATGAATCTCGCCGCGTGGATAACCAGTTGCGTGGCCGTGCCGGTCGCCAGGGCGATCCGGGAGCCTCGCGATTTTTCCTGTCGCTGGAAGACGACCTGATGCGCATCTTCGCCAAGGAGTGGGTGTCGACGCTGTTGCAGCGCCTCGGCATGGAAGAAGGCGTTCCCATTGAGTCGAAGTTGATCACGCGGCGGATCGAGGCGGCGCAGAAGGCTGTGGAAGGACAGAACTTCGAGTCGCGCAAGCACGTTTTGGAATACGACGATGTGATGAATAAGCAGCGCGAGGCGGTCTATGGAACTCGTCGCCAGCTGCTGGAAGGCATCGATCAAAAAGAACTGATCACGGACGATTATGTTTCGAATATTCTGAGCACCATCCTCGACACCCATGCGCCGGATAAGCTGCATCCCGATCAGTGGGACATCAAGGCGCTGCAGGATGCGGTCGTGATGCAGTTCGGTCTGGATATTACGGCGGAGGGAATTCCCGTTCGCGAGCTGAACCGGCACGAGCTGGGCGAAGCGCTGTTCACGCATCTGAAAGAGCGGTACGACGCGAAAGAGCAGATCATCGGGGCGCAGGCGATGCGCTATCACGAGCGCATGATCATGCTGAGCGTGCTGGATGGGTTGTGGAAAGACCACTTGCTGGCGATGGACCAGTTGAAGGAAGGCATTGGACTGCGCGGTTACGGCCAGCAGGACCCGTTGATTTCTTACAAGCGCGAATCTTTTGAAGCGTTCGAAGCCATGATGAACCGCTTCCAGGAGGATACGGTACGGTTCTTGTTCCGCATGCAGATCATGGGACCGGACGGAAAAGAGATCTCCATCCCGGCGCGGGTTCACCCGCAGTCGATTGTGTTCAGCGGAGGATCTGAGAACGCAGCGGAGCCGGGAGCGGCGGCGCTGCCCGGAGTTGTGGGCGGAAGCCATGGCGCGGGAATGAACGGCGGATCTTCAAATGGAGTTGCATCGTCCATTCCAGTGCCGACCAGAGCGCCTTCGACGACCATCGATTCCCTGGAAGAAGAATTTCAGCGGCGTAAGAAGCGGGAGCTGCAGCAGGCACGCATGGCCGGAGCCGGCGAAGCGACGGAAACCGCGCAGCGACGCAGCGGCGAAAAGGTCGGGCGCAACGATCCCTGTCCTTGTGGGTCGGGGAAAAAATTCAAGAAGTGCCACGGTGTGGACGCGTAGGGCGGAATCACCTACGGAACGATCACCCTCCGGACTCTTCGCCGCGCTCAGAATGACCTGCGTTAATTTTCAACCAGCATCGGGCAACCTGCTCTACACGTGCGACATGCGATCAGGAATGGGCTTTGCTGCCGCGCGAGGAGCGATAAATCTGTCCGCCTAAAACGCCGCCTGCGATCGCGAATAACACAATCAACGAAGATAAGAAGGCCATGGTCAGCAGGATGAGACCAATGCGGCCTTCAGCAGACAGCCAGAAATTTGTGAATGTGATTACAGGGGCCTGCGGATCCATGGTGGCAGCGCGGGCGGCGGCCTGCTTCACAATATTTGTCAGCTGAGTGTCGATCTCATGACCCTGGTGCATGCCATAACGCTGGACCACCAGTAAGACGGAATTAGCAGCGAAGGCCACGGTAGCGGCAATCAGACCGAGCAGGCCTCCGACTCGAGCGCCCACCCTGGGACCCAGCAATGTCAGAGGGCGGCGCCGATGATAAATGCCCATGGCGACCACCGCGCCTACAGCTACCCAAAGCACGCTACCAGCGGCCAGCAACGCCGACAGGACTCCAACTCCGGTGCCCACTACGGCTGCAATTTGGATCGCCAATCTCCAGGAAACAGAAGAGCCCGCCGCAGCGGCGCCGGCCTGGATGTTCACGCCTATTCCCGGCATCCCCTGGGCGGCTTCGTCTTCGTCTGTGACATAGCGAATCTGGGGGGCGCCACATTCCGGGCAATAAAAGGCTTCCGGTTCCAGGGTGGCGCTACAGCGATGGCAAGCGAGGTCCATATGTTGAAGCTAAACTACCATCGCATCCGCCGCAATCGAACCGGGGTGGCTGGGCTAATCGGTTTGACCTTTATGGGGTAGCTGGACCGCGACGATGGAGAATTTTGTTCCGTCGGAGGTTGGGGTGAACTCGATAATGTGCTGGTTTTCAGGGGAGCCGGCCAGCAATTTAATATCGCCTGTAATTTTCGGAGTGCCGACACTGACTTGGTTTTTTGAGGATTGGGTATCCATGCTGACGTCGTATTCGTGATCGTTGGCGCAAGTCAGGCCCTGGCTGGTGGCCACGGGCTGTCCCACGGGCTTCTTATCTTTGCAGGTGAGGACATC
>JAJYBW010000240.1 GCA_021778815.1 Acidobacteriota bacterium
CGCAGTGCGCTATGGATGGGCTGCCAATCCGGATTGCAACCTTTACAACGGCGCGAATCTTCCCGCGTCTCCATTCCGGGCAAAGGTGTTCAACAGCAACTAGAAAGTTTGGGACGCAGAGAATTTCGCAAGCTTGCACAGCGAGGTGAACGGATCGCTAACGCGCCGCTTGAAGGTGATACAGAGTTTCTGCGTTTCCGCGCAGGACCATGCTGGCTATCTCGTTTGCACGCTCTCGATTGATCTCGTGATCTCGAAGCATGCCGGTCAACGATATGGCGAGAGACTCGCGGGCATTTCGACTGGCAATCCAGGTCGCCTCTGGCCAACCCATTTCATCGCTGTAGGCATAGCCATCTGTTCCGAACAAAACTTTTTGTGGCTGCATTTCCAGCCACTCCCGCAACCAAATCGCTTCTGTGTGAGGGGGAATGATCAGGTCTTGCGAAGAAATATCCAGATAGACATTTGGCTTCTGCAGCAGCGCGCCGATTTCACGAACGTAGGGCCAGCCGCCATGCAGCAGCACGAAATTCGTCTTCCGTAAGTGCGGATCGTTGAACAGCGGTTCAAGTAGTAGCGGATTCGCACCCGTGATCGAAAAATAACTGCCGGCGCCAGCCATGGCGTGCAGATGAACGGCCATGCCCAAGCGTCCGCATTCCACGGCGATATAGCGGAAGAGAAAATCCTGTAGCAGTTTGTAATCGGCAGCATCAGGAACTCCGCCTTTCACCCACTTGGAATAAATGTTCTCGACCTGGGCGCGCGGCGGATCACTGAAGTCGAACGACCGCAGGTAGGCCACTTCAAACTTTTCCGCGACCGCTCCGCCGGCCTTCTGCTGCTCCAGAATCGGCGTGACCACGTGAGTGAGATATTCATCCAGAGTCGGAGGCGGCCCCTGGAGGCCAACTTGCTTGAAATATTTCGCTCGGACCTGATCCTCCAATGTGAAGAAAGTTTTTCTATCCGGGGAAACCGCAGCCATTCCGCCGTTATCGAAAGGAAACAGCAGCGCATCGGCATAGGGCACCCATCGAAAACGAGGTGGTTCGATCCCTCGACCCATGGCGACACGATTCGCCAGCATGGCTCCAATTTTGGCCTGGTCCAACACCCAAGCAGGATAATTTTCGCCCTGCCGCGCCTTCACCCGCTCGCGAGCGGTCTCCAGTCGGGCCAAGCCAACAGCATCCAGCGGCGGCGGCGTGTCGAAATCGTAGAGCGCTTTCCATGCTGCCCCGAGTAGAGGAAAATCCGGCCGCAACGCAGCCGGGTCGGATTGCGGCTCCAGCGAAGTGGCCGGCAATGCGTCGAATTCTCGATCTGTCTTGTCCAGCGGAGGCGCAAGAACGGGGTGTGCGTGATTGTCGACCGCCCGGATGGCGGTGATTTGCTGTGTAATTCCGGGATCCGTTTCCGGCGTTGCGAGTTGCGCATAGCAAAAGGCGACCAGAAGCACCATGCACATCGCCAAAGCAACGAGTTGTCGCACACATGTCATGAGTGATATTTCAATTGAAACAGTGACAGTTACATATTGGCCAACAGGGCTTGAAAGTAAAGATCGCAGCCGCAACGACGGCGTCTTCGCACACTATTTACGCAGATATGCATCAGTTCCGCGTATCCAGTCCTCGCGCGGCGGACAAAAGATATCGAGATCAACGGTATCTTCCAAGGCCTCGGCGCTGTGCGGCAGGTTAGACGGGATGACGAGAACTTCCCCGCTGCGCACGACCAGTTCTTTACCATCGATGATAAATTTCAACGCCCCATCCAGAACGTAGGTGATCTGCTCATTATCATGACTGTGCTGGGGTACGATCGACCCTTTACGCAGAATGATTCGGGCGAGCATGCTGCGCTCCCCGGCAACAAACTGGCGGTCGATCAATGGATTCAAGTGCTCAACAGGCATGTCCTGCAGGCGAATGTGCTGCAATTTGGAGCTTGCCTGGTCCGTGGTTGTGCTCATTGTGTCTACCTTTCTCTTTCGTGTGCGCCCAAGTATAGCAGTCTACTCAGGCTGTAAATCGCGTCGATACGGGACGCGGACGGAATTGATATTTATACTCAGCTCATGGAAACCGGACTCCGAAATCGTGTCGCCATTGTTGCCGCATCCAGCAAAGGAATTGGCCGTGCCACGGCGCTTGCTTTCGCCGCTGAAGGCGCAAATCTCGCCATCTGCGCTCGTCATGCCGAGCCCTTGAACCAGGTTGCCGAAGAGGCTCGGCGACTGTACGGAGTAGAAGTTTATACCGCGACGTTCGACGTTGCAGGGGACGAAAGTGTGCGCCAGTTCACCGACTCCGTTCACCGACATTTTGGCAGGATTGATGTCTGCGTGACAAACGCCGGTGGGCCGCCGGCCAAACCATTCGCCAAAACGACGATGGCGGAATGGGACAGCGCCTATCAGTTGAACCTTCGCAGCATCGTTTCGTTCGCACATGCGGTTCTCCCTTCGATGCAACAACAACGGTGGGGACGTTTCATCGCGATCACGTCGATCGCAGTGAAACAGCCGGTGCTTGAACTGGTTCTCTCCAACGCAGTGCGCACCGGGGTGCTGGGATTGGTGCGCTCCCTGGCAACGCAATACGGTCCGGACAACATCACCATCAATAACGTCGGCCCAGGTTATACAGCAACCGATCGCGTGAAAGAGCTGGCGCAATCGAACGCGCAAACCACGGGTCGAACTGCCGCAGATTACGAAGCGGAAGTGGCGAAAGATATTCCGCTGCGACGACTGGCAAAGCCGGAAGAAGTCGCCGACGCGATCGTCTGGCTTGCCTCGGAGCGTGCTGCTTACATCACTGGACAAACTATTCTGGTGGACGGCGGCGTGTATCGCGGTTTGTAGAGAAACCGTCTTTCCTTCTCACGGCAACGCAAACGCAACGTAGAAGCCTTCGTATGGAACCTTGTCCATTTTGCTTCCCGCGGCAGCGATGGCGACATATTGTTTTCCGTCGACCATGTATGTAACGACTGTGGCTACGCCGGGCGCTGGCAAATCGGCATGCCACAACAAATCGCCGGTCCCGCTGTTAAAGGCGCGGATTTGCTTATCGTATGCGGTGGCTCCAATAAAGAGCAACCCGCCGGCAGTGACCACAGGTCCGCCATAATTCTCTGTCCCGGTATCTTCCATTCCTTTGGCAGCAAGCGCGGGATAAACCCCCAATGGAATCTTCCAAAGATATTTACCCGTGTTCAGGTCGATCGCATTCAACGTTCCCCATGGCGGTGTGATTGCAGGATAGCCGTCGGGATCGAGAAATTTTCGATAGCCCGTGAACATATATCCTCCGCCACTTTGATCGGAGCCCGGAGCGCTTGTCGATTCGTTCTCAACCTGCGCGGCTGTCTTTGCAAAAGACGGCGCCTGAGGTCCGTTCTTCAAGTACTCGAGCAACGCGACGAGATCACTTCCAGTCACATTCGGAAATGGCGGCATTCTGCCCCCACCCGCGTGAATCTTGTCGACAATCTGTTGCGTCGTCATGTGCTTGTCGATGTCGATCAGCGAAGGAAACGTTGGTGGAGAGCCAGCCCGGTCGGAACCGTGGCAAAGACCACATTGATTTTGATACAGCTTTTCACCCTGCCCCGCAGAAGCTTTGCTGCGAATCAGCCCACCGGTCCAAGCCATTTCATTGGAGTTGATGTAGATCACGCCGGTGGTTGGATCGACGGCAGGCCCTCCCCACTCCGCGCCGCCATCAAAGCCGGGAAACACCACCGTTTGTTTATCCAAACTAAACGGAACAAACTGGCCCTCGCTGCGAAATGTTTTGAACTCCTTTTCCGCCCAGGCATGTGCTGCCGGTGTGCGATTCGTCAGCATATCGGCCGTCAGCAACTGGCGGGCATACGGCTGCGGCGCCGTCGGCAACGGTTGGGTTAGGGATGCAACTTCTCCCGGCACCGTGCTAGGTGGATATTTCCGTTCTTCAATCGGAAACAACGGCTGGCCGGTGGCGCGATTGAACAGATATACATATCCCTGCTTGGTTGTCTGAGCCACCGCGTCGACACGCTGGCCATCGTGCTTCACTGTCACCAGCGCAGGCGCCGCCGGGAAATCCCGATCCCAGATATCGTGATGGACACCTTGAAAATGCCAAATGCGTTTTCCGGTATTGGCGTCGAGCGCAAGCAGCGTGTCGGCAAATAAGTCATTGCCGATGCGATCTCCGCCGTAAAAGTCGAAGACCGCTGAGCCGGTGGGCACGAACACGATGCCTCGTTGGATATCCACCGTCATGCCGGCCCAGTTATTGGCGGAGCCCGCAGTCTTCCATGCACCCTTCGGCCATGTATCGTAGCCAAACTCGCCGGGACGTGGAATGGTGTGAAATCTCCACACCAGGGCTCCGGTGCGAACGTCGAACGCGCGGATATCTCCCAGCGGCGCGGGATGGGTTTCCGGTTCCATGGCGCCCATGATGATCAGATTTCTGTATACGACACCGGGCGTCGTGATGGCGAGAGATTCCAGCTGATAATCGCGGCCCAGCCCTTTGCGCAGATCGATACGGCCGTTTTCTCCGAAGGAAGGAATCGGCTTACCGGTGGCTGGATCGAGGGCGTAGAGAAAATTCATGACTCCCGCGAAAAGCCTGCGTTGCTTGCCATTCGTCCAGTAGGCCAGGCCGCGCATCGGTCCGGAACCCGATACTCCTGAATCAAACTTCCACAGAAGCTTGCCGGAGGCGGCGCCCAGAGCGATCACTTTTTGAGAGGACGTATATGCGTAAAGAACGCGCCCTATAACGAGTGGGCTGGTCTGGAGAGCGCCTTTCTCGCCCGTATCAAATACCCAGGCTTTGCGCAGCTCGCCCACATTCTGTCGATTGATCTGGGTAAGAGTCGAATAATGATCGTTGGCGAGCTGGCCCCCATACACTGGCCAGTCCACCGTTTTGCCAGACTTCGATGCCGCGCCCCGCGCTGTCGCGAGTCCGAACGAGAGCGCTGCGCAGATTCCGAGGCAAAGTGCGGCGGTAGAAATTCGTACTCTGATTCTCATCCTCATCCTGAACTTCAGGAACTCCCAACTTCGTGCTTATTGTGGTGCAACCCATCCATTACTCAGTTCTACGCGAATCGGAACCGTGCCAAGAGATTTGCCGCCAGACTCTGCGGTCACGGTGAAGTTCTGCCAACCGGGCAACTTTGTGGAGGGTGCGTCCGCGGTCACGCGAGCGTAGTACTCGGCATGCGCGGGCACAGATAGAGGAGCCAGCGGTCTTACCTTCCAGCCATCCGGCGCTTGCGCGGATAGATCTACATCGATCGCATGGTCAAGCGGGTTTTCAATGATCAGGGGGATGTAGAAGACGTTGTCTGTGTGGATGGAAATCTCCAGCGGCACCAAGGTTTTCAAGTGCTCCAATCCATGCGCCTGCCAAAGTTTCTGATAGAAGGCCCAGGGATCGCCGATCAGCAGAGTGGGCTCCGAATAGGTCGCTGCCGTGTACCCTGGCGCTCGTCGGAAGGCAACACCCTCGGGAACTACGCCGGCAAAAACATCATCGGTCACGCCGGAGGGCACCAAAGACTTGCCGAAAATAAACTTCACAGGCTGCATTGC